>JBEBTM010000182.1:0-8267 GCA_040393745.1 Thermogutta terrifontis
TCCTATGCAACCGGCACCGTTTTCCACCGTCGGCTCGGTGACGAAACAGGCGACCTCGACAGCGGGTCCGACTCGCTTGCCGGCTTGTTTGCCAATCGAACTCCAAGATTGCGCCTGGACTTCGCCGGTTGACGTTACGGCGATGCCGACGAGAAGGCAAATGATGAGAATGAACTTTTTCACGGTAAAACTCCTTTTTGAAAAAATAAAGTAAAAACGAAACGGCAGATCTGTAACGGGGCATTTTCCACTTCGCAACTGCGCAAGCACCCTGTGTCGCAGAACTTCCCGTATTACACTTCGGGAATTCCCAACCGGCTCCGTTATAGCAGCCAGCAGGCAATTAAAGTATTTTTGACAACCATTTCAGGCCGCGATTGACGGACTTGATCCAAGAACCACTGCTCGGCATTTTCGACGGCACGGGCGGCTTCGAGGGAACACGAGGTGCTTCCAGTACATGGGATCGATTGGTGCTTGGCGATTCAGGTCGATACAAATCAAGGTTCTTCTGCTCCGCGCGAAACTGATCTCTTGGTTTGCCGAGTTCGACAGCTTCTTGTTTCGCCCGCCAAAATTCCTGACCGGGCTTGTGCGCCGCGTCCCATTTGTCGGTCGGCATGATTTCCTTGCCTGTCAACGGGTCATGCACTTTTCCCGTCAGCGGGTGCCGGTTCTTCTCAAATACCTCCGTCCTTTCCGAATGTGTCAATTGGTAACGAGAATACTCCTCTGCAGAATGCAAACTCGCGGTCACTGTCATCGCAACCATCGTGGAAAAAGCAACGATGAATTTCGTCATGGCAAAGATACTCCTGGATGAGTGAATGAAATGGACAAACAGACGATATGCAATCGGCCTCGACAACGTCCTGCCACCGCTCTGTTCTCTTCAACTTCTCCTGAATCAGCCGAAAAAGAGTCGCCAGGCCGCACCGGCCGGATTGTTCGCCGGACGCTTTTTGTCGGTCTGCTTGCCGCGACTGCTCTTCTTTTCGCTGCGTTTGCGGTCCCCCTTTTTGCCCTTGGCGTTGGCAACCTCGCCGCCGAGCAGAAGCGTGATCGCCGTCTCGACCGGACCGATGCGGCGTCCCGACCACCGGCGACCGCAACTCCGGCACTGGCTCGTTCTGCCGCTGGACATGTGACATTTCCGTCCGCAAACACAAGTCACTTGTTCCGCCATGGTTGGAGCCTCCTTTAGAATTGGGTGAATTGAAAAACAGATGAAACGATTAACAACCGATCAGCGAATAACAGATGAACGCCACGACGCCGACGATCACGCAATCGACGACGAACTCGCCCGGATTGTTGCCCCGGAACGCGTACTTTCGAAAACAGCCCGCCGCCACGAAACCGAGAATTAAACTGACCATGATAACCTCCCCAAAAACAAGTAAACCGGAAACAAAACATCGTTTGATCAAAGCCGGAAACGGCGATCCTTGTCGTCTCGCCGGCCCGGCAAATGGAGGAGCAACCGCGGCCGCTCCTCCCGGGTGGCAGGTGTATGCACGCTCAGCTTATGCCGCCCAGCGATACGTACGTCACCCCCAACACGATCGCGCCTGTCAACGGACATGCTCCCATGACGCAGCCAAAGATGTAGAGCATCAAAAATCCGATGAGCCCGAAACCTCCACAATCGTCCATCGCAACACCTTCCTTTCATTATGATGACCGCCTGGTACGGTCGTTGAAAACCAGGGTTGACACGCCGACACCGGCAGTGCCTCGAAATTTACGATTTGAAATCAGTCCGCATGTACGAAAACTAGGAGGCGGTCGCGGCCGACCTTCTGTACGGTCAAACGCTCGTCTAGCCCACGTTACTGAGCGAGATGTACGCAATGGTCATCATGACAGCGCCCATAAGATAGAACACAAAAAAACCAATCATCCCGAAACCTCCACAGTCGTTCATGGCAATGCCTCCTTTTGGGTAAAGATTACTTGGTACCGTTGTTTGAAAAAACGAATGAAAAGAAAACGCCGCCGGGAACGGCGACGGCGATCCATGTCGCCGCTTCGCCGTCCCGAAAGGGTGAACTACCGGACCAGGCCCGTGACCTGTCCGAGCAATCTCACGATGCTCTCGAGCGAACCCGGGACGCAATGCCCCAACAGAAGCAAACTACCGAAAATCAACAGAAACGTCAGCATGATAAACCTCCTTTGAAAATGAACGAAAACAAACAGGTATTCAAACGATATAAGGATGGAAAGGAACAATTCTGACACGTTCAAACGAACAAATCGTAGCCGATCTCAAAATTTCGGACGAAAAGGTCGTTCCGCCGGGCGTCGAGCCGCCACGAAGTCGCCCCGGCGACGCTCAAGGTCGCGACGGGAAGGGAATCCCCCCACAGCTTCTTGGCGAAGCGGGCCAGGTCGACGGCCAAGTCGCCGTCACCGGTCGCAAGGATGAGGATGTCCGGTTTCCGCGAGGCCAGCACCGTTCCCGCCGTGAACAGCATCAGGTTGTCCGCATTGCTCCGACGAACGGGACCATCGTGTTTTTGAACCGTTTCCGCCTGGTTGAAGTGCATTTGCCACGGCGCCGGATACGGACCGCCCACGACGTGACGGGGATCGTCGCCGGACGCGAACACATGCAGGTCACAGCTCTTACAATGCTCTTTCATCTGCACGCCGAGTCGATGCTGGTCGACCTGATATCCGAGCTTCTCCGTCGAAATACTGATGTTTTCGCCGTCCTGCAATACTGCAACTGTTTTATCGCGGCAGAATCGGAACAGGTCTCCGCTGCGGGGAGCGATGTCGGCATCGATGCGCTGCGTGGACCGATTCTCGCGAAAACGACGCGGATTTGGGGCGGTAATCATTGTCGAATCTCCAAGGGGATTGAAGCGGGAACATACATAATTCACGGTTCGCAACAGCTTACCGAACATGGATAATTCAATGGGCGACATGACAATCGAAGGGGCTGGGTCCGAACGGGAGCCGCATGATGCGTCGCGGCCTCCCGTCCGAACGGTTGAAGAAAAGAGGGGTTAGCGGATCGACGGATCGTACCAGGTGCAGAACGGCTGGCCCTGTTTCTGGACGAGGAACTCGCGGTATCCGCAGACGGGGCAGACGTACACCGCACAAGGCTGCCCGTCGTTGGTTCCCCAGTCGCCGATGCGTCCCATCGCCACCGGCGCGTGTCGAGGGTTCCGGCATTGGAGGTTGACATGACGCAGGAAGTACGGCAAGTCGACGCGGCGACACGTACGAACTTGGGCGTTGGTGGCGTGAATTCGATGCGGATTGCCGGCTCCTTGTGAAGGACGCGGAGAGCGGGAACGGACTTGATGACCAAATAGCGACATGATGAAATCTCCTTGAAATGAGGGATGCGAATGAACCGAACCGATGGAACCGACTAACGGAAGCGAGAGCGTTTCTGTTGGGCCTCTTTTTTCGCGGCCCCGTACCCTTGGCGGCTACCGACTCGCTTCCCCTTGCGAAATCCGTTCTGCTCCCCGGACTTGAACCCCGCGTTGCGGCCGGAATTGTAGCCTTCGCTCTTGCCATCGGTCTTGCCGGACTCATAAGCCGCCGACCCCGCGACCAACGCCGTCACGCCGATCCCGACCAACGTAAGCAAAATACTCATGACGATTCTCCTGTGGATATGGGAAATGAATGAGATGTACTCGCGACATGGCTACAAGAAAAAGCGAATGCCGTGCCAATCAGAGGGAATTGCTTGCACCAAAACACATGTTTATGTCGCAAGTGTCTTTCATTTAACGAGATAAGCATGAAACTATTTTTGCGAATTTTCGGCCGGTTTCTCGAAAATGGCTTTTTCGCCACATTGAATAATATGAAATTTCCTGATATAATATGAAAAATCATATTATCTCGAACATCAAAGGGAATCGCCATGCCGAAAATATCTTCGAAAAGCAGTCCGAAACGAAACGATGTGTCCCACACTCCTGCCGCTTCCAAGAAAACCGTCGTCATCGGGCTACTGGGAACGAAGGAGGACAAGGAGGGCAAGGAAAGCTCAAAATGGCGGCCGTCGATCCACTTGGCGAAAGAGTTTCCCATTGACGAGTATTATTTGCTGTATCAACGGGGAAGTAGGAGAGATCGCTTCTTCGGGCTGGCGACGAATGTCAAGGCGGAAATCGAAAAGGCTTCACCGAAGACGGATGTCATATTGGTTCCAATCCGGCTCGACGATCCCTGGGATTTCGAAAGTGTTTACAAGGGGCTCTATGATTTCGTTCAAAACCACTCCTTTTGCATGCCAATGGAGAGCGAAGATCGATTCGTTCACCTGACCACAGGAACAGAGGTCGCCAAGGCTTGTTGGTCTATTTTGGCATTCCAGCGTTTTTTTCGTGGAAAATTGATCCAGTCCCAGCCAGAAGGAGCACCGAGAATCATTGATCCCGACCTGGAAAAATATCGTGGGATCGTCGATCTTTTCAAGGTCAACCGTGGAGAAGGGAAAAAGATTCTCAAGTTGGGAGTCGAAACACGGAACCCGGAATACAACAAAATGATCGATGAGATTTCCGTGATAGCGGCGAAAGCCGACGAAAACGATCCGATTCTCCTGCTGGGGGAAACCGGCGTTGGGAAAACAATCCTGGCGAAGGCGATTTTTGACTATCTCCAAGAGAGTGGGCGCTTTGGCGACAAAAAAGATGCCGTATTTCAGCAGATCAACTGTGCCGCATTGACGACATCCATTGTCGAAGGAGAGCTGTTCGGATATGTGGAAGGCGCCTATACCGGCGCCAGTGTTTCAGGCAAGGAGAAAGAGAAAGGAGGCATTGCGTCGGAAAAAAAGGGGCTCCTCGACTCGACGAACGGCGGTGTTCTTTTTCTCGATGAAATCGGCGACCTTGACATGAAGGTACAAGCAGCCCTGCTGACGGCGATCGACAACCACGAATTTCTGCGAGTCGGCGGCAGAGAAGCAAAAACGACGGATTACCGCCTTTTGATCTGCGGCACGAATCGGGATTTGCGAAAACGAGTCAGAGCGGGAAAATTTCGTGAGGATCTGCTAGCGAGAATCGACACCTTTTCCTACACAATTCCGAGCCTCGCCGATCGGCGTGAGGACATAGAGCCCTACCTGGATAAATTTATCGAAGAGTGGAACAAGGAGAAATCCGTTGCTCATCAGCAAGAGATCGTTTTGGCGGGTCCGCCCAAAATGGAATTTATAAAGTTTGCCAAATCCGAGTCGGAGTCGGCTTGGAACGCAAATTTACGGGACTTGAAAAAATTTGCCCGCCGAGCGGCGATGTTTGCTGAAAAAGGAACCGTTACAAAGAAGGTCGTCAAAGAGGAAATCGAGAAACTGAAAGCGGAATGGGTGCAATCGGCAGGAGAAGTATTGTGCGACCAGCCAAATTACACCTTACTGGCCGAGTTGATCGGTCCCGGGGCTGCCGGGAAGATCGACGACATTGATCTAGTTCAACTGTTGCACGTTATCGATGTTTGCCGCAAATGCCGGACATGCAAGGAAGCCGCCGGTTTGCTGTTCAACCATTCCGAAACGCGAAACGCAAAGTCAGGAAACGGCCTGAAAGAATATCTTGAGAGGACAAAGGCATTTGCACCGGAGAAAGGCTACGACGGCCTTTCGTTTGAGGCGATCAGAAAGTTTAGTGAAAGATAATCACTCACTTGACGACAAGTATACTCTACAACGCCAATAAGCAGACGTTTTTCATGTCTTGGAAATTGGGTTGCATGAGCGTTGCGAGTTCGGACTTGTAATCGGTCTCGACACGAGCGAGGCAATCATTGATTCCAGCGGTGAACTCGTCGAACGTTTCGTAGTAAATATTGTACAGGCATTTTTTCTTCACGAACTTCCACAGTCGTTCGATCAAGTTCAAGTTCGGAGAGTAACTCGGCAAAAACGCCAAGGCGATGCCCAGTTCCTTCGCCAACTCCTCCACCAACTTGCAATGCCGATACCTTGCGTTGTCCAGCACGATCACGATCGGACGCCCCGCGTATTGCACGGACAGTTTCCGTAACATCTCGCAGACCGTCGTTGCCGTGATGTAACCGTCGTTCGCCACCGTCGTCAACTGACCCGTGACCGCATTGTACGCGCCGAGGACGTTCCAACGTTTTCGTCCCGATGGACTCCGGATGAAAATCCTCGCGAAACACCACAAGCAACCGAGAAACGCCGCTTGGACGAAATGCACCCCGTCCATGAACAGCAAGACGGACTCGCCTTCTTTCGCCCTTGCTATTTCAGGCTCCAGCACTTTTTTTTGAATTCGTCCTGTTTTTCCAAATCGGCCTTCGCCGGGATCGCGGCGGCTTTTCGGAATTTCATGTCGATCTTTCCCATGAATATTCGTACGCGTTGCAGGCTTCGTTTGACGCCGGTCGTTTTTTCGATTCGGGCGGCCGCTTCCTTGCCGGAGGCGGGCGGTCGTGCTTGAAATTCCTCGACGATGGAAGTTCGGTGTTTTTCCAAATCGCTTGTCGGATGATTCGAATCCATTGCCGTCACCGATTCGATGCCACCTTTTGCGTACATGTTGATGACGTCGCGGGCCGTGTGCGGATTCTGTTTGACGTGCGTCGCGATTTCCGGAGCGAATTTTCCTTTGGCGTGCAGGCAGAGGATTTCAAATCGCCGCATGACCCGAGCGTCCGGATAATTGTACCGCATTTTTTCAAACAGATCGCATTCTTCATCGGTGTCATTCGCCCGCAACATTCCTTTGCCTCCTTGCCAAGTGGAAAAGGAGCAATTCTACACTTTTTCGCCAATTCGGAAAATAGCAGTTTGTTAGCGTTGCTGAGTATATCTAAACGACATTGGGAAAATCATTCTGTTTTGTCCGGTACCGAACTCGTCACCACCAGCATCTTTGCCGTTCTTGTAAAGATGCTGGTCGACGTTGTAAAGCCCAACGTCGTCGCGAGTTACAAACTACCCCCGGCAGGAGTCGAACCTGTGACCTTCGGTTTAGGAAACTCTGTTGCTGTGACCGGAGAATTTACTTATCCCCGGCACTCTCTCCGCCACTGTTCTCGACGCGGCAGGTTCGTACCGGTGCGAGCCTGAGTCCAGCCAACGCCGTGGCGACCGCAAGAACCGGTTCCGGAGAGTTCTTCGAAAGCGCTGGCGTCCATGCCGTGCCAAAGGGAGCGGCAGCCGCCGGGAGAAGCCCCGGCGGTTGTCTCCTTCCGGATAGATGGAAGTCGCTCAAATTCCAATCAGCTAAGAGAAAAAACATCCGCCATCACGACATCGTGTCCTCCTTTTTCGTAAGTTGCCTTTACTGCCATCGTTATCGGGTTTGCCGGTAATTCCTCCGGGGCGGCGACTGATGGGATGTTCGGCCTTTGGGTTTCGTCGTCCGGTGAAGGAGTTTCTGCCCAAATCGATCTTTCTTGCGTTGACAGGTTGACGTTGACACTGTTTTTCCCGGTATTTTCGGGCATAGTGTCAACAGGAGAGGAATTTTCCTCCAACGGGGCGATGGTGACACTATTTTCGTTTTCCCCGGTGTTTTCGTCTATAGTGTCAACGTCAACAACATCTGGAAAACTAAAATATCCGACGACCCGACCGTTCGCAGCCTTCTCGTTTCGAATGGACAGACGGCCCAGCTTGACCATTCTTTGGAGAAGTCTTCCCAATTCCTCTGCCCCGCCCGGTTTGTTAAATCGCCGTCCCGTCTCCCGCTGGAGCTCACGAAGCGTCAGATCGCTTTCAGCCTGCCCGATCGCATTCAGGATGCGACCCATGTCGTCGTCGGTGGTAGTATCACGACCTCGGAGCATGTCGATCACTTTTCGCAACTCATTTTCATGCCACTCGATCAGCCGGACCGCGTTGGCCATCGTTTGGGCGTTTACTTCAGATGGCCACTCGGCATAGGGAAGATCGGATTCCGCGCATTCGAGGACATGCAGGGCCAGGGCGATCCGCGCCGTGTGTGTCGGCAGCTTCGCCAGTCCCGCCCGAATCATGTCGTTGGCGGCGTTGTTTTCCTTGGCCGTGTTGGCGTGTCGGAACGCAACCCAAACATCGTAAGCGGTCGGCGACAACGAGAACTCCATCGGCCCGTTCGAGCCGGGCGCAGCAAGTCTCATGTCAAAAATGCGCCGTATCGTTTCCGAAAAAGCGACTTTGGTTTCCGGGGAGACGCTCGCATCGCTCCACGTTACCGCCTGGGTCGGCGGCATGCAGAAAAGAAAGCGATACAGGAAGCCCGACTCATCAAGCTGAGCATTCTTCCTGA
>JBEBTM010000183.1:0-8242 GCA_040393745.1 Thermogutta terrifontis
CGCATGATCCACGCCGGGAACCCAGAGGGTTTCGAAGCCCTGCATACGCTTCATACGGATCATGATGTCCTGGAGCGTGTTGTTCAAGGCATGGCCCATGTGCAGGGCGCCGGTGACATTTGGCGGAGGAATGACGATGCAGTACGGTATTTTACCCGCGGCTTTTCCCTTGAGCGGGTCGCTATGGAAATATTGGTTGTCGTCCCAGAATTTGGCCCACTTTTGCTGAGCGGCGGCGGGATCGTACTGTTTGGGGAGTTCGTTCGAGATTTCGGAGGACATTTTGGGTCGTGATTTGATTCGGTTGACGCTTACTTTACGCAAACAAACCTCCATTGTACCAGAACATGATACTCAGGAAAGGTCCCGAATCGCCTGAGCGGGTTCACCGTAGTGAACGAAGCGGATTTGGTTTTACACTACAGCATGTCGACGGGGTCCACATCGACGATCCATTGGATTTCACGCGGCGTTTTCAGGGCCAGGGTGACTTCCCTGACTCGGTCGCGGAGCCAGTCGCCGTTGACGGCATGCAGGTGAAGATGGAACCGGAAGAAGCCCCGGAGCTTGGCAAAAGGGGCCGGTGCGGGGCCCAGGGCACGGAAACGCAAGCTCGGGTCCGCTTTCTTCTCTTTGAGCTTTGCGGCCATGTCGGTGGCGAACCGGAGGGTGTTGGCTTCGTTTTCACCTCGAATGACGATTCGGATCATTTTCGTGAACGGGGGGTAACCGACCAGTTGACGCTCCGCAAGTTCCTGGGCGACAAAGCCCCGATAATCGTGCTCCGCCGCGGCTTGAATGGCCGGATGGTCGGGACTGAACGTTTGGACAATGACCCGGCCGCCTTTCTCGCCCCGGCCGGTTCGGCCCGCAACCTGTGTGATTAAATGGAAAGTTCGCTCGAACGCACGAAAGTCCGGTAAATGCAGGGCCGTGTCCGCGTTGATGACGCCGACGAGTGTAACGTTCGGGAAGTCGAGCCCTTTGGCGATCATCTGGGTTCCGAGCAGAATTTGAACGTTGCCGGCCCGGAATTTAGCCAGGGCCCGCTCATGCGCGCCGCGACCTTGCATGGTGTCCGTGTCCATGCGGAGTACGGATGCCTCGGGGAATCGGGCCTTGATTTCTGTTTCCAGCTTTTGCGTTCCGAAACCGCTGTAACGAATACCGTCGAAGCCGCATTTTACGCAGTTTCTCGGGGCTGCGTCCTGGTAATCGCAATAATGGCACAGGACGATGTCTTCGCTGCGGTGATGCGTCAGTGTAACGTCGCAGTTCGGGCATTTCATGGCTTCACCGCAGGCGGGGCACTGGATATGCGTGGAAAAACCCCGGCGATTGAGCAGCAGGATGATCTGGCCATCCTCCTTGAGCGCGTCCCGAATGGCACTGTGAAGCTGGCGATGAATGGCGCCCCGGGTTGATTGGCTCCGGATTTCCTCGCGCAGATCGACGATGTCCACCTTGGGCAGCCGTAGCGTACCCACACGCCGGGGCATGGAAATCAGCGTGTCGCTCTTTTCGGTCGCGGCGGCGTGCCAGGATTCCATGGACGGTGTGGCCGAACCGAGAATCAAAGGAACGCCGAGATCTTCGGCTCGCTTTCGGGCGACATCGCGAGCATGGTAACGCGGGACGCTATCCTGTTTGAACGAATTTTCGTGTTCCTCGTCAATGACGATCAGGCCCAACCGGGGCAGTGGGGCGAAGACCGCGCTGCGGGCTCCGACGACGACTTGGACGCTTCCCTGGGCGATATTGCTCCATTGATGATGACGCTCGGCATCGGTCAAATGCGAATGGAGCACGGCGACATCGGAAAACCGGCTCTGGAATCGACCCACGGTCTGCGGCGTGAGGCTGATTTCCGGGACCAGCACGATAGCCTGCTTACCTCGACGGACGACTTCGTGGATGGCCTGGATGTAAACCTCGGTCTTGCCGCTGCCGGTCACACCGTGCAAGAGAAAGGTTTCGTGCCGGGATTCCCGCACCGCGGCGGCAATCGTGTCTAAAGCGCGTCGCTGGTCCGGATTGAGTTGATGCGGGTCAAGCTCCAAATCAGGTTTGATCGGCGTTGCGACCTGGGGTTGATGACGGCGAACGGTTCGAGCCCGGATCAAACCGAGGCGTTTCAGCGTGCCGATAATCCCGGCGGAACATTTTCCGGCCCGCAGGAGTTCGTTCGAGGTGAGCGGCTCTTCGCTTTGCCGAAGGATTTCGAGCACCCGGACCTGCTTGGGTGTGAGCAAAGCCTTGCGTTTCCGGCCTGTCGTGGGCTCGATACCATCGTCTTCCCGCGATTTTTTGTCCAGAACGGCGAGCCGCTTGTCGAGATCATCGGATGCAAAGAACACAGTGGTCAGCCGGGTTCCTGCCTGAGACCGGACGCCGGCGGGCAGCATCGCCTCGAAAACCTGACCCACGGAGCAGAGATATTGACGGGCGATCCAATGGGTGAGGCGGACCATATTGTCGTCTAAAAGACGCTGGGCGTCGACGAGAGACAGGATCGACTTAAGTTTCGCGGGAGAATCGGCCATTCCCCAGGAATAGACTTCGGCGCAGTAGCCCAGTGTGGGTCGATTGCCGCGACCAAGGGGAACCGTGACCCGCATGCCGGGCTCAAGCATGGCGGCAATGTCCGTCGGAACGAGATAATCCAAGAGCGAATCGAATCCCGAAGGAAATGCGATCCGGGCGATTTTCCGATTTCGCAAGTCGTCCCGCTCCCACGGAGCCAAATCCGTGGGAGTCAACCGGGGTTCGTCATCGAAAAAGGTTCGTTGGTTGCTCATGGACAAATTTCGGTATTCAAACCACCTTCCCACATTAACATTTGGGGTCGGTGAGATCAAAACGGGAATTGTATACCGATTGCCGCGTTGTCACAAGAGATTTTTTATTTCGGCACGAACTGGCCGCTTCGGGCGAACCCGGCTTCTTCGTCCTGTTGTTCGACTGTCGCGGGTTTCTCCTCGGCAAAAACCGCTTGCATGTCAATGGAATCCACGGGTTTGATCTGGTCGGAAATTCCAGCGTTTTTTGTGGATTCGGCAATCTGTTTTTCCACGTCCAGCCGCTGATTCCCACTTTGTCCCGAACCGACCGCGGTCAAGGGATGTGAAGCCGGCGGTCTCACAACGGAGTCCCGTTGAGCAATGATCGGTGTTTCCTTCTTCTCTCGTTCCATCGCGGAACGGGCCGGTGAAGCGGAACGCCGCTGGGCATTTTGCCGCAATTGATTCATCAGATCCGATTCCCAACCGAAATCCGCCCCCTGGGTTGGCGTACTGGAACCGGCAAGCTCGCTGGGCGGGTTCGTTCGTTCAATTACGGGATTTTCCATGGTTTGGATCGGTTCATCCCGGAGCCGATTTTCCAGAACCGACTTTTGAGGCGGCGCTTCGACGGGAATGAACGCGGTCTGATGTCCGGTCGTCGGCGCGGGGGTAACCGCAGACATCGTTGTCGGCAATTCAGGCTGTGTCGGCTCTTCCAGGACAAGAACCAAACGCCGGTCGTCCTCCTGCTGTTCCGGCGTAGCGGGGGACGTTACAGCCTGATTGGCAACCCGAATGGGCTTTGCATCCGAGCTCGGCGCCGCTAAAGCGACGCGGGCTTCTGTCGGCGAGGTTGTTTCACCCTGGACCGTGGGCCGTTTGCCGTCGTTCTCCCTTTGGATAAGCTCGGGAATGTCATCGCGCCGGAGGGGCTGCAGGCCGATAGCGATCCTCGCGGTAGACTCCTGGTCTTCCGGCAATTTACCCTGTCCCGTGTTTTCCGTTACAAAGGTAATTTGAGGCTGGGCTGTTTCCGTCGATTTCCCCACCGGGCGGTGTTGTTCTTCACCGTTGCCGAGAGGGAAAAAACCCCGCTCGTCTTCCCGCCCCACGATCGGAATCTGGGATGCGGGAATCTGTCCCGTCGCAAGCTCTTCCACGGGTGCTACCGGAGTTACCGACAGAAGGCGCCGGCCTTCAATAATCCGTCCTTCGTCCGCTTTTACCACAGGTTCATCCCGTTTCGTTTGGCGCGTTTCAGTTTGCACTGTTTCATTTTGCAGAACGGGACGGGGCGGTACGACGGAATGGGACGATTCTATCGGCACCTCCGTAGTCGGTTCCTGACCGTTATCACGGCGTCGATGAAATTTCTGGACGGAATCCGACTCCTGGGCAACCGGCATGTACTGAAAGGCGACCACGGCAGAAGATTCCGTCTCCTGCAATCGGGCCATCGGAGGAATTTCTGAAACCGCCGGCGGGGACGATAATTGCGCGGCGGATTGCCGTGACGGTTGCGCTGCATCCCCGGAATTCACCATGGGGAATTCGTTCAAATTTTCATCCCGAAGTGGGTTTACATCCAGGCCGGTAGCGGGTTCCGATGCCGGCGGCAACGGGGTTTGAAACGCTTCAAGAGGCTGAAAAGTCGGCCGCTTGACGTTGCCCGCATCGGTTTTTTCCGGCAACGACGGCATCTTGCCCGCAGCATGTCGGTCGGGCTTGGTTTCCGTCGCGTGTGTCGTTAAATGCTTTCCTTCGGAAGAGACAACAGGAACCACCTGATCCGAGTTGAAAATCGCATGGGGCTCTGCGGCAATCCGTGTCATTTCGACCGGCGTGGATTCGATACGGGGCTCAATGGTCCGGACCGGAATCGTCTGTTCGAACGCCACGGTCTGATCAGCGGGCACGCTTTCCGAGGCCACATCGAAAATCGAAACCGCAGCCAAGGTTGGCGGCGTGTTTGACGGAGTGGTTACCGCTTCGACCGGCGGAGTTTCGCGGATCGACGCAACGGAAACCAGCTTGGAAACCGGTGTCGGACGAGGAATGGATGCCGACTTTGAAGCTGCCGATGGGAGTGGAACCAACCTCGCTTTGGAAACCACGGTCGGAAGCGGAACCAGGACCGGCTGGGGAATCGGTGCCGTGGAAGTCACCATCGGCGTTTTTTCCACGGTTGGCCCTGGTTGTTTGACCGGGTCTACCTGAGTAACAGGGACAGTCGGCTCAGCGATCGGAGCCGGTTTGGCCAATTCTTCAGGGATGACCTGTGGCGGTACCAAAGCGGCGAGAAAAGGATCGACCGCTACCGGAACATCCTGGGCTACATCCCGGGCCGAAATTTCCGGCAGCGTTTCTGCGGTAGATTCAATCGGTTGTAACGCAGTCAGGAAAGGATCTATGGCCGCCGGTATGGGTTCATCGACAACCGGTTCCGGCAAAGTCGGAGGAGCGGTGGCCGTTGTCCCGACTTCCTCGGGGGCCGGTTGTTCGGATTCGTCTTCGATTATATCGAACGAAAAGAGTGCCGAAGATGGCATGAACGGTAAAATGGACATGACGGGTGAAACGTTCGGTTCTGACGCTTCCGATTCCTCGGACAGCGTCGCCACGGATTCAGAGACGCCCCCGGTAGCGGTTTGTGGCGACTCTTCCAGCCTCGTTTTTTCCAATCGGTCCCGTTCTTGGACAATTTCCGAGAGTTCCTGACGCAACAATTGCTGACGAATTTGTTTCTGAAGCTCGGTTTTTGTTGCTTCATCCATCACAACATGCGACGATTTCAAGGCTTCCCGCTCCTGATCCGTTCGCTTTTTTTCCGCCAGGGAAGCCCGTTGTTCGGAGAATTCGGCCTGGTTGACGTTTTGTCGCCAGCGATAGATTTTCGCGAGTTCCCGGTAGGCACCCGCATCGCCGAGCGCGATTTTCAGGTACCGGAGCCCTTCCATTTCCCGATTTTCCTGAAGCGCAATTACTAATCCGAGGTTAAACAGGGTTCGCCGATGATTCGGTTCGACAAGCATGGCGTTTTTCAGGACCGTCTCCGCATCGTCGTAGCGTTGTTGATCGGAAAACAGTTTGGCGAAATCTCCCAAAAGAACGACGTTATCTCCACCGAGAATCAGAGCCTGCCGAAACAATTCCTCGCTGTCGTCGTATTTTTTCTCAATGGCCCGAATCACGGCCATTCGGTGAATCGCCATAACTTCCGATGGCCGTTGCTGTTCCGCTTGAGCTCGCTTCATCGCCTCGTCATAATGCAGGAAGGCCGATTTCCAATCCTGCCGGCGTTCCGCTTCGTTTGCTTCGGTCAGGAGCGTTTCCAATGTCCGTTCGGCGGGATCGGCGGCCACCTTGGGCGATACGGAATCCGTTGCGGTTTGGATAAGAACGGAGTCGAAAATCGAGCCGCTTGAGCTGGAAGATTCTTGTCCGAAAGCCGTGGGCAGGATGACTAGCAGGCCGAGTCCGAGCGGGTACACGGTTCGCTGAATCCAATGTTGATAAGGCCACATGGAATGGGAACTCCTGAAAATGCATGAACGATATGGCAGGATATATCGAATGTATCGGTTCTACCGGTTTGCCAACTTCATTCCAAGCGGCAAGAAAAACGGCGTTTTCAGGTGTTTTGCTTCAGCAGTGTTGCCCATTCTCCCTGGTTTCCTTCGTGTTACACTCATCCGTTTTAAAATAGTTCGTCCCAATCACGCCGACAACAATCACGGCGGCTCCGACAAAATGGAAAACATAAATCTTCTCGCCAAGAAAGAGAAACCCGGCAAGAATGGCCACTACGGTTGAGAAATTGAAGAACACAACAAACTGCGCCGGGCCGATTCGCCTTAGTGCAAGACTGCTGAACAGCGTCGTGAGAAGAGAGGCGAAGAGACCAAGATAGGCAACAGAAATGGAATATCGAGAGTTTCCCAAGGGCCGAAAGAGCGCGAACACATTGCCATTACGAGCGTGGTGAAGCAAACTCCAGGCCATAAAACACAGTGTACCGGCAAGCATCATGACGAACGTGATTTCCCACGGCGAGTATTTTCTGATTAAAACACGGTTGTAAGTTGTATAACACGCGGAAGATAAGCATGAAAGAAGAATGAGTGTCATACCCTGCCAAGTGCCGTCGTCCAATCGGGCTCCCTGGTTCCATGCAATATAAAGGACACCCAGGATGGAAAGTAGGATGCAACCGAACTGCCGAACATTCGTTCGATCGCCGATCAAGAACGCCGCAAGAATCGCCGTCATGGCCGGCGTCGCGGCCGTAAGGATGCCTGCCACGGATGAAGGAATCGACATCAAACCGAATGCCTGAAAAATGAAAAAGCCCAGCGGATAGAAAAGGACGATGGGCAACAGTCGGGACCAGGAGCCTTTGTGGGGCAACATCGGAATTCGCGCCCATTTCAGATAAACGATCAGTGCAATCAGGGCCAAACCGAAGCGGAAAAACAATGTGTCCATCGGTGGAACTTTTTGCCCGGTAGCAATTTCCATATCCACGGCGATTTTCATAAACATGAACGACAGCCCAATGATCGTTGCATTGGCAATCGCTAGGAAATAGGCAAACCAAGGAGTTTTCTTGTCCATATCGCGCACCGAAAAAGATTGAAATTGAATGAATGGCAACCATTATCGCCGATTTTTCCCTGTCAACGAGGCCCCATCCGCTTACCTTTCAAACCGCACAAAGGGCTCACCACTCATACCAACATCTCATTATACCTTAAACCGGAAAATCCGATTGGAGCGGATATGCGGGAAATGCCGATAAGGACCGTGTATCAGTGTGCAGTTATCCACTTTGATATCGCCACCTTGCCTGATTGTCCCGGTTTAACACAGTTACATGGCCCCCTCCCATGAACGAAACTTTTTTCGGTCTGAAACGCCGCCCCTTTTTGGCCGTTCCCGATACGGAATCCTTTTTCAGTCTTCCCCAATTGGAAGATGCTCGGCAGGAAATCGAGCGAGCGGTACGCCGTGGAGAAGGTCTATCGCTGGTTTTTGGCTCTTCGGGGACGGGTAAAACGCTCCTATTGCGTTTGCTCCGCAAGCGTTTCGTAACCGAATATACCGTTACGTTGGTCGCTAACGGTCAATTGGAGACGGCTCGCGCGTTCTTCCAGCAGCTCCTGTACGATCTCCGGCAACCGTTCATCGGTGATGATGCTACGCAACTTCGGCTCCAACTTCTTGAATTTGCGCGCAGGGAAACCACGCCGGGCATCGTGCTTTTGATCGACGAGGCCCAGTTCCTGAGTTTGCCGGTCCTGGAGGAAATCCGATTGCTGATGAATTGCGACGACGGGGCGGTTCCCTATTTTCGTGCCGTTTTAGCCGGGACGCCGGAATTCGAAGAAAAGCTGATCCACCCGAAACTCGAAGCCTTCAACCAACGTGTCGTGGCGAGGCGTTACCTGGATCATTTTACA
>JBEBTM010000184.1:0-8233 GCA_040393745.1 Thermogutta terrifontis
TGAGCGGCCGCTGGGCCATGAGTTGCCGGTTGCCGAGGATGACTTCGATTCGGGCATTTTCCTGCAGCTTGGCGAACACTTTTTCGGAAACGTCCCGGGTTTTCTTATCTTCGATCTTGGCGATCAACTGGTCGCGAACCTTGGCCACATCCACGTTTTGCGACTGTAAATACTGTTCACAGCGGAAGATGATGAAAATGCCCGGCGCATATTCCACAACGGGGGATATTTCGCTTGGCTTCAGGGAAAAAATGACCCGCTCAATGACCGGATTCACCGAATTGTGCCGGATCGGATGCACCAAACCGCCGTATGCCTTACTCGATTCGTCCACGGAAACATTCTTGGCCACCGAAGCGAAGGAATCCGGATTGGCTCGCACCTCGGCCAAGACGCGTTCGGCATCGGCCTTCGAATTGAGCATGATTTGCCGAACCTGGACGGCGGGGCCGAATCGGGCATCGAATTCACGCCGGATTTCCTCTTCCGTGGCCTTGATCTGCGGCCCGGCCAGTTTTTTGATCGCCAGGATGGGCATGATGATATCGTCCATGTACTGACGCGGCTGGATGTTGCGTTCATTTTTGAGCAGGTCGAGCCAATCTTTCGAGGCCATGCCGAAAGTTTTGGCCATCCGTTCGATTTCCTCATTGATTTCCTTTTGCTCGATCACGATTCGCTGCTGCCAGCAAGCCTGTTCGATCAATGTTGTCCGGACTCTGTCGCTCAGTTCGGACTCGCCGTTCAGACGCAAACATTCGGCGGCTAAATCGCTACGTGTGATTTTATCGCCGTTGACATCGGCGACGATGCTCATGTTCACAGCCGGGGCGGCCGGAGGAGCGACAGCTTGTGCCAAAGCCGCTGCGACGCCGCCAAGCAGGCAGAGGGCTAAAAGGCCCGAAACGACCAAACGGCTTCCTTTCATCGTTTTTCTCGTTGTCATCATTTTGGTTCTTCGTAGAATGGGAGATATGGGAAGTATCGGTCATCCGAGAGCATCCCCGCGAAAACTTCAAGACGTTCGGCGAAGAATAGGGATTTCCAGAAAGAGCGTCAAGAGCGAAAATCAAGAGCCTCAAGTTCGGCTATGCTCCGCTTTGTCGGCCGTTTACGATTTTCGACAAGATAAAGGCGTCAAACGCCAAACCGATGTAACCGACACACTTAACGATTTGCAGCGAAATCGTGATTCCAAAGCAGATTGAAACCATAAAAAAACGACCTTGCCCCATCATCATCAAGACGGCATAAATCAATCCGACGATCATCCAGAGCCGGACGTAACCACCGAGCCGTTTGCCGGGAATACCTGCCGAATGGCTTGCGATCAAGGTTGCAACGGTCATCATCATCGTCGAAATGAGAACCCAGGCGGCAAGACCGTCGACAAGCATGCCGAATAGTGTCAAAACGATCATCGGCAGAACGGTCGAAAGAAGCATGACCGAGCGATCGAATAGAAACCATCCCCGGTGAGTTTTTTCTTCCGGTTTCGGCAAAAACGCTCGATTCGGATACCACCGTAACAGGCTTTTCTCGTCTTTCGCGGTTTGCAGACCGCAACCGACGACAAGGAAAAAACCGAGCGGGATCGACATCCATAAAACGCAAACTGCGGTCAAGAGCGGAATAGCCCAGATCCCGAACACTTCATCGAAATGGGGTTCCCGTCGAAACTCACTGATGAGATCGAAGGCCATAAGCAAACTGAAAATAACGACGGGCAGCAATGTTCCCCAATACCAACAGCGGAGCCAAAACCGGGAAAGCCCCGTCTTTTCCAGTGGTTTGACGGGGCCGGACCGTAAACCGGCGTCTTCTTCGAGCAACATCCGCCAGCGGTCCACGAGCCAACTGCAATAAACGATCAGGATTCCGAAATAGCCGAAAAAGAACGCTCCGCCGTGCGTATTCCATCCACCGTATCCGTGATCGATCTTGAGCTTGACGAGCATGAAGACCCAGATGAACAAATACCACTGGAGGGCCGCGCGGCACATGAATCGCCGGGTCCGAACGGTCGGTGAATGTTTTATCGCCGTCCAAAGCCCCCAAAAACCGCCGGTCACCAAAATAACCGGGGCACACAGGCAAAATCCGACCGTCCAAAAGAGCGACCAGCCGCTTTGACTTCCGATGGCGCTTCCGACACTCGTTGCCGTACAGCCCGATGCCGTTGCGGCCAACGGAAGCGAAGCCAGCACCGCCACCGTGAACGCCGTATCGGGCCGGGTCGCTGCGCGGGCCGATGCGCCGAGTAGTTCCAATTCCTGCTTCAAATATTCTCGGCCGCGATGGAGCCGCGTCTTGACGCAGGTTTCCGTCAACTCAAGTGTTTCGGCCACTTCCCGCACCGAGTGGCCCTCCCGGTAGTAAAGCACCATCGGCTCCCGGTATTGCTCGGGAATCCCGGCGATGGCGGCCCAGGCCCAGTCGGCCTGTTCCCGGCGTTTTTCGTACCCCATTTCTTCCGGCAATGGTGAAATTTCGGCCGGTTCGACACCGTTTGAGTCAATCGGAGCGGCGGCATGGAGTGGATCGCGGCGGTTTCGCAGAAACCCTTTTTTGCACAGAGATCGGGCAATGGCGCAGAGCCAAGCTCCGATTTTTTCCGGTTCCTGGAGATCGCCGAGCTTGTTCCATGCCGTGAGGAAGGTTTCCTGGGCGATATCCTCGCTTTTCTGGAGGTCGCCGGTCATGCTGAAAGTCACGGCACAAACCTTCGTTTGATATTGGCTTACGATCTTGGCAAACGCTTCCCGGTCGCCACCTCGGCTCTGCCCGATCCAAAGATTCACCTGATTTTGCATGGTTCGCTCCCGTCGATGGCACTTGTAAAAAGTGTACTCTACCAACAAGAGCCTGAAAACCGGCGGCGGTTACACGGTTTTCGAGTTTTCAGGAAAGATTTTGCGATTCATCCGCCAAAGAGTCGGAAGTGCAACGCAGCGGAACTTCCTATATCGATTACTCCACATCCGGCTCTTTGGTTTGGATGCCAAACAAAATCAAGGAGACTGTTGCGACAAGCAACGAATAGACGAGCCATGTCACGGCGAAAACGTGCCAGTAAAGATAACGGGTAATCAGCGATGATTCCCACGCCTCGCCCAAGCGAAACGATTCCTTATCCGATTCGGGAAGCCACCAGTAAAACATCTCGGCAAACCGGGGAACCAGTTGGTCTTGGAACAACGGCCTCCATTCGATGAACAGCACCGTCATCAGCCCGGTTGCGAAAAACAACAACGCATAGACGGCGTAGCGTTTTCGTTTGTTTCCCGACCCCCAAAGAACCGCCAGAACGACGAGAACGATTTCGATCTGCGCGATTTGAATCACTTGATCGCTCGGCAGAGGCGGAGTATAATATTGAACCGTATTTCGCGGCGTTGATTTCGTCATGTCGGTAATCGCCCCGATCTCTTGCGGTTCCGGCGTCAACTGTCGGACAAACCCCAGTCCGACGCACAGAAGCATCGTGAGCAGCGGGATGGCAAGCAGTAGGATTGCGGCATCATTGAGTATTTTTCGCCGCTCCGCCGGTGTGGATGTTGCGATGTCGCCGACAATGTAAGTCGTGCTTTCCGTGACATCCCGATTCTCCGAAAGGTCGATACCACGGTCGACAATCCGGAAAAAGACAAGCTGGAACAGGATTTGCAGAAGGTAAAACCAGGCGGTCGCACCCCAGAACCATGTCAAAACCGTGTCCGAAACGTGAACTTGCGAAAACATCGCAGCGTGTTGCCAAATTCCAAAGGCGATGTAAAGAATCAGACAAAAAATCGCGGCCCACATGCAAATGTTACGTTTTCGACGTATCCCCAAAATCGACGGTTCGGCGATCAGCTCGGTCTTCGTCGAAGCAGATTTGTCGGCGAAGTCTTCGTAAAGAATTTGCCGCCAGCGTAGCGCGACGTGGAGCATAAAACCGGAAAAAATAAGAAAGACCGGCAAACCGCCGTAAAGAAAAGCCCGGGCTTCCACCGGAAAAACGCCGAATAAAATGGCAAGGTCAATGCCCGGTTCCCAGTGTCCGAGGGTGAGTTCGTTGAGAACATATCGTGCGAAAAAAGAATAGACCCAGAGCAGGAGATTGAAATCGAGGGCCGCCGCGATGACGAAACGCCGGGTTCGATCGGTCGGCGATTGTTTAATGGCATGCCAAAGCAGATAAAAGATCACTGCCGCCAAGGCAATCGTTGCGGTGGAATGGAAAAGCAAGAGGCCAAGGCAGGTTAACACGGCCAAGACGAGCCATGGACCGCCCAGGACGGCCCCGCCGGACAGGAAACCAATCGACTTCGAGGTCGCCGAGCAACCTGACATCGTCGCGGCCAGTGGAAGCGAAGCCAGCACGGCCAGCGTGAACGCCGTGTCGGGCCGGGTTGATTCGAGGACGGATTCAACCTGTTTTTCAACTTCCGTCTTGAGCATTTTCCGACCGCGGGAAAGTCGCTGCCGAACGGTTTCTTCGGTCAGTTGCATCGACTCGGCAATGTCGGCGACGGATTTAGTGTACCGATAATAGAGCAAGAGCGGTTCCCGGAGCGTTTCGGGCAATTCGCGGACGGTCGACCAAACGAGCCGAAGTGATTCTTCACGGTATTCTCGCCGCTCCGTTTCCGCTTGAACCTGGCGGGCGGTCGTGGTTTGTTCGTCAAGCTCGACAGCTCCTTGTAGCGGATTCTTCCGTTCCCGCTCCCGCCACCGGAGAGCAACCCGCTTGGCGATACCGTAAAACCAGGAGGCCGACTTTTCCGGCTCGCGAAGTTCAGGCAGCTTTTTCCATGCCGTGAGGAAGGTCTCCTGGGCTAAATCCTCGCTCTGCGCATAATCGCCGACGATATTCAGCGTTACGGCACTGACCATGCCCTGATACTTTTCGACGATCCGAGCGAAAGCCTCACGGTCACCGTCTCGGCTTTTCCCGATCAATTGGATGATGTCTTCCATTTTTTACTGCCTGGAGAAATCCGGAAACGCGGTTCCGGCTCGTTTTTATTGTCGTCTATGAGGCAGTCCATGGAAAGAGGCGGAATGTGACAAGAAAAACTGAAAGAAATCAACGACTCCTCGCCCAAGCTGTCGCTGGGCGGGGGCGTCGACGTCTGCGCCGTTCGGCTAAACGGGGGTTATTCTTCGATTAAAACCGGGCGGAAGCCGACGTTCATGACTTTTTGCCAAGGTTCGTAAAAGACCCGGGACGATGCACCGCTCACCTTGGGACGGTCTTTCCAGCTTCCGCCCCGGGCGACCGCTTTGCCCGGTGGCACGTTCTCTGTGTCCGCGACGGTCCATTCCCAGACGTTGCCGATCATATCGTACGCCCCCCAAGGGTTCGGTTCGTATTGCTTGACGTAATCCACGACGAACCATTTGTCCGTGAACCGATCATCCCGTAACGGAAAGAGTGAATCCTCGGGGTACATCCGGCGCTTATGGACCGTACTGCCCGACTCCCAGGTCGTGTAGGTTTCCCGGACTTCCGCGCCGGACAGGTTCGCGAACTTCGAGAAATCCGCATCCCTGTTTCCGTACCAGAACGGCGTTTCCGTGCCGGATCGGGCGGCCCATTCCCACTCGGCTTCGCTGGGGAGTCGGACCGTTTTCCCGCAGCGGTTCGAAAGCCAGCGGCAAAACGCTTCGGCTTCCTGGAACGAAATGCGCGCAACCGGTTGGTCCGGGTGATTCGCAATGTATCCCGGCACGATATGGTCCTTGCCGTCTTCCCGGAGATACCGCGTGTCATGTTCAGGATCGAACACGGCAAATTGCCCGTTCGTGATTTCCGTTTCGGCAATCCAGAACGCCTTTTCGATTTTCACGACTTTCCGTTTTCGTTCGTCGGGCCGACCGTCAAGCTGACCCATGACGTACTCTCCCGCGGGAATTCGTACGAAAGTCACGTTGGAGTCGTCAGTGATGCGTACCCGAACGGTCGCGTCCGGCGGTGTGGGCTGCGGAGCCGGCTTGCCCGGCACGGGCCCCGTGGGTTCACCGAGCGCAACGACGAGCTTCGATTGAATCGCCGGGTTGGGTCGCTGCATTTTCACGGCCGTTTCGGCGTCAAAGGGCCAGTTTTCCGCCTTGAGATCGTCGGTCACGGCAAACTTTTCGATCACGGCGTCCAGTTCTTCGGGGCCGAGTTTTTTCACTTCAGGCTTTTGTACCGTGGCAAGCGAACTGCGATACTCTTCCTCGGGATTTGTATCCAATCCGGCGTAAAGCTCCGCGAGTTCGAGCCGCCGCTTTTCGTACTGCGGGTTGATCCAATGGCCGCGATACGGGACGTTCAGGTCGATCCAGGTATAGATTCGATCCCAAGATTCCTGGTCCAATTCCACGCCGTAATGGCCCCGTTTGAGCATCTGGACCAGTTCGCTCACGCTGGCGTGATAATCCAGCGGCGTGAGAATATCCAGATCTCCTTC
Source organism: Thermogutta terrifontis (assembly GCA_040393745.1). Taxonomy (GTDB): domain Bacteria; phylum Planctomycetota; class Planctomycetia; order Pirellulales; family Thermoguttaceae; genus WRKP01. Next base: position 6,441 of record JBEBTM010000184.1, read on the forward strand.
CGGGCCGGGCCGCCAGGCGTAAGGATTCAACGCGGCGTAGGACGTATCCGTACGCCAATTTCCCGTGTTGTGAGCTTCGAAGGACAGTATGCCGCGATGAGCCTTGTTTTCGTCGTTATGACAGGCCACACAATTCTGTTCGAGCATGGGTTGAATCTCCGCTTCGTACCCGAACGGCCGGGCCGGACCGTACCAGGGCGTGATTTCGCGCGGCGCCTTCCGACCCGCCTTGGATTGTTTGACCGGCGTGGCTTCCAGCGGTGTTTCGTGACAGCCCACACAGGAAAGATTCTCGCCGGGCATGGTCAGTGTCCAGGATCGCATAAGCTGCAATGCCTGGCCTTCTTCGTCGAGCACTTGGATTGAAAGCGGCGTGTTCGCGGGAACCTTGAACATGGCCGAGCCGTCGTCTTCGATGGGCACCGTACCGAGGATGCGTTTGATATCCCAACTGGAAACCATGCCCACGGATTCGTGTCCGCCGCTGTTACGATAACCGAAATGATAAGAGAAAATCCGCAGCGATTTGGCTTTTCCTCGCGGTACGCCCTTGAGACCGGCTCCCGCGTGGACGTCGGTGATGAACATCGTGCCTTCGTTTTTGTCCGGATAAGTCAAGTCGGCCCGCACCGGCGGACGCTCACGCGGCACCATGGGGATCGGTTGCAGGAGCGAATCGTTCGGCAGTTCCATGATCTTCGTCATGTTGTCGAAGCGGTCCACGAGATACAGCCCGAACATGCCGCGTCCGCCGTCCCGGATGCTGACGAGAAAATAATTCTCGCTCAGCGGCCAAGGGTAAACGAAACGATATCGGCCCGCACCGCCCTGGTTGTCATACGCATTGCCGACCACGTCGCGTCCGTACCCCGGAATTTCCTGCACGCAGCCGGTTTCCTCCTTCGGGAACACGCGGGGGAACACGTTCAAATGGGTCATCGGCGGCGCCCATTCTTTCGTGAACGGATCGAACCGGAACGGATATTTCGACGCCAATTCCGGATTGATTAAGAGGAGCCGGCCCGCCTCGGGAATGCCGCCGCCGGTGGTATGATGTCCGCTGACCACGCCGACGACCATGCTGGGATGACCGGGAATCGCACGGGGGTTTTTATACGCCGTGGGGAAGTACGAGCCGCTACCCCAGGTGGCCCGCTGCTGCCGGCCGTCGGGCTGCATCGTGAACAGGATTCGGCTCATGTAATGCGGGATGTCCGAGTATTCCCAGCGGAGATACATGACGCGACCGTCGGCCAGGACGCTCGGGTGCCAGTCGCTGTCCTGCTCGAAGGTCAACTGCCGGACCTTCTTCACGCTGTCCGGTTTGGTCGGATCGCCGGTGTTCACGCGGTAGAGATTGACCATGACACGCCCCCCGTTTTCACAGGGCAAACCCTGCATTCCGGCCGTGGACGCGCTGACAATATTCCCTTCCTCGGGCAGGTAACAGGAGTCGAACCAATCGATGTCCCTTTGATCGTCGGGCGTGAGTTCCCGGAGGTTTTGGCCGTTTGCATCGACTTCGAACACGGCCCAGCGGCCATGCTGGTTGATCGAGGAGAACATGATCCGGTTGCCGTCGAAATTCAGGTCGAGATCCCGCATGATGGCCTCGCCGGGATGCCCGTAGATGGGCGTGAGCTTGGGCTCGGTCCGGAAGTCGGTCAGGGCGACCAGTTCGTTATCCCAGCCGTTGCGCCGGATCGTATCGTTTGTGTATGAATTCAAGGCGACGAATCCCCAGCCTTTTTGCGTGTTCCGGCGAATGAGCAGGATCTTCTCAAAGTCCAAAA
>JBEBTM010000185.1:0-8208 GCA_040393745.1 Thermogutta terrifontis
CAGGGGAATAACTCTATGAAAATGATCGGTTTGTCGTTACTGTTCCTGTTGACGATGCAATTCGGCGAAACTGAGCCTTTGAATTCCGAGGCATCTCGCTTTCTTGAAGAGTCGGTCAACCTGCGAAAACAAGGCCGGTATGAAGCTTCGCTTGAAAAGGCCGAGACCGCGATTGCGCTCGACCCGGATAACACCGATTGCCGGGCCGCGGTTTATCTGTCGACGATCCTTCAAATATCCGAAACGATCAGGAAAGAGCGCAACAAACCCGAATTCGGGAAAAAGCTGCCCGATTTACTCAAACAAACGCATCACGCCCTGGACGTGGCCGAGACGATTCCAGACAACCACTACGCAAAACCGTATCGCGCTTCGACGGTCGGTCTCCACGGCGGTTACCGTACTTCGCCACTCCCGATGACGCTGTTGCGAGGTCAGCTCGTTCGCGAGACCGAAAACAGCGACGATAAAACGAAACATGCCGTCCGGTCCTTGAATCGGCGGCATTTGACGCACTGGATGCAATATCGTTACAGACCGATCGCCAAGGAAACCGATAACGTCGGGCAACTTCCGGCTTGGCGGAATATCGTCATCGAGGGCTGTTACAACGTCTTCACGGACCAGGAAAACGAAGACCTCGCGCCGGTTTACGAAGAAATTGTCGCGGACGCGCTGCGTATCACCAAAGAATTAGGCATTGATTCTTTTCGTTCCCCCGGGGGGCTCCAGGCCATGCGAGCCGTTTCGGATCTGGTCGAAAATGTCACCATGCTCGCGGGCCGGCATGAAAACGAACCTCAGGATCGACAGGATACGTCGGTCACGGCCACGCTGGAAAAAATTCGAGGGCAATTCGACGCGGACTCCCGACCGGCTTTCCGGCATTACGGTTGGATCGTACGTCACAATAAGGGTTGGTATTGGCGTCACAATAACGATCATGTGCCCTATTCCGAGCGGACGGTCGAGGCGGCCCGGCGGTATTTCGAGGATACCGTCAAGTACGCGAAAAACATGCCGAAAGACCCGAACGCCAACGAAGTGATCTACAATCAGTTACACCAGATTGTCGGATATTGCTTGGAGAAACCGGGCTTGGTCGAGCGAATTCCTTATTATCGGACGATCATAATAACCGCGGACGCTCGTGACGAAGTCGCCTTTTCCTCGCTGGGGTCCCTTGCCCACTCGCTCAAGAACGACGAGGATTACAAGCCCGACGGCGAAGGGCAAGTCGAACTTGATAAATTGATCGCCAAGCAGATTTCGTTACTGAAACGCACGGATGAAAAGCGGGCCGACGCGATCAAGGATGAATTCCTGGGGATTTTACCGAATGAAACCGCCGTCCCGAAAGCCGCCCCCTGGGCGAAGGAAATCATCGTCGATTTCGGAGACCGGGACGGCGACGCGGAAAATCCCGCGATCTTGTTTCATCCGTTTTTGCACGGCGAAAAGCTCTTTTGTTTCTCCGCCGCAAAGAACTACGCGGTGCTTCGGCTCCATGAAATCGACGGAAAAACGGGCATCGCACGGTTGATCTCCTCGGTCACGCGTCGGCAAACGGGCATGCTCACCTATCGGCGGGGATTCCTCAAGGCTTTAGGAACGGCTCCCGTTTGGGTTGACGATGCCAACGCTTACTGCGGTACCCAGAGCGCAGGCGTTTGGGTTTTTCCGCTGGACGGCTCGGAGCCCTGGATGGTTACAACGAAGGACGGGCTTCCCGGCGGCGGCATTCAGGTGATCGGAACGTTGAATAGAACGCTTTATCTCGGGATCGGTAAACCGGATTCGTTACGCACGGAAACGCCTACATCCTGGCTGGTCGCGGTTGATCTCGCAACGAAAAAAGCCGACATCCTGGCGTCCAGCGCCGCTCGGGAGGGTAAGGCGCCTTTTGTGAACGTGTCGCCGCCGCCGGAATATCTGCGTTTCATACCCGACGCGAAACGGAATCGACTTCTGTTGTCCGTGTTTTCCCGGGGAAATCGCCATCTTTCGGGCCTATGGGCCTTCGACGGTAAAGAAAACGGTTTCGTTCGATTGGAGGGTCCCCGGGAAGGAAACAGCGGGAATGCGGCGATGCTGATCGACGGCGACCGGGTTCTCGTTTTCGACGGTATGGTCACGATGCTTCACGACCTGAATAAAAAGCCGGGCAACGCAGCGGTAATCACGGAACGATTACTCCGTCAACCCGTGAAATTCGAAGCCCGGATTCCACGATGCCACCTATTTTTCGGCACGGAAGTAAACGGTTATCTTTGGGGCGCTTTCGCTTCGCTACGAACCCGGGTGGGGCACGTTCCTCCGCCGCTCTGGGGCCGGGCCGCGATGGACGGACACTCGGAACTGGAGCTGCTGCCGAACCCGAAAGGCATTGATCGCCCGGCCTGGCATCCGGAGTACTGCCTTCCGACAGCCGACGGGAAAGGCATGTTTATCGGTGATGGTCGGTACCTTGTTTTGCTGCGATTCGACGATTAGAATGGGTGGGGTCTGCCGCGATTTGTTCCGGCACGACCTTACCGAAGGAGTAGCGATGCGACTGATTTTGTTCTTGACGGCTCTATTTTGTCTGAGCATTTCAGGTTATGCCAAAGAAGAAAACGTGCCTCGACTGGCTCTGGTGTGCGGCGGGAATTCATTGCCGGAAGGGCTGCTGGCCCTCACCGAAGCGGACCTGTTCGACGATTCCGGCATCGTAATGATCGAACGCACGGAAATTGATAAGATACTTTCCGAGCAAAAAATATCCGGCTTGTTCGGCTCGGCCGATGCGATGCAGCTCGGCAGGATTCTCCAGGTGAACATATTTGCCGTGCTGGAAAGGCGTTCTGTCGTTGTTTTTGACGCCGAAACGGGTCTTCGCTACGCCGATGAATCGCTGTCCGATGACTTGGAATCCTCCCGGGACAAAGTGGCCCGGGCGATCAAGGATTCCGCGAGGAAATGGCGAAAACGCGAAAACAATGAACTGCCCCTTTTCGGCGTCCTTGAAGTTCGTAACGCCGATTTTCCCGTGGAACGGGATGCTTGGTGCAAAGCCGTGGTTGGTTTACTGGAACGGGAGTTGCTGGAAAACGGGGCGGGCGTTTTGGAGCGGTCCCGGTTAGTAATGGTCAGTCGAGAGCGGACGTTAACCCGGAACGATTCAAATCACCTGCTCGCGTCGATGAACCAGATTGATTTGGAATTCACACGGGGAAAAACGGTGAAAACCTTTATCGTCACGGCCCGGATCGGAGAAAAAATCTTTCGGGAGGAAGGACCTGTCGAAGCCCCGTTCGATGCCGTGAAGAAGCTCGCCGGAAAAATGCTCCGTCCCGATAAAACGGTAACCGATCCTCCGCAGCTCGAAATCGACCGCGAAATGGCGGCTCCGTTGAAAACGCCGCACATCGAACGATAGCATCTCATGTTACGTTTATTTTGCCTGATCGTTTTGGTTTGTGTCCCCCTGTCTGGGCAGTCGTTGCCGATTTCTTTCGAACCTGGTCGTCTGGATTCCCAGCGGGATCTGATCGTCGAAACGGGTTCCAATGTCCGCTGGGCGGTTCCCATCGGCCGTCCCACTTACGGCACGCCCATCATTGCCCACGGAAAAGTCCTTATCGGTACGCTCAACGACGTACCCCGGGACCTTCGCCGTGACCGCGGCCGGAGCGTTTTGCTCTGTTTAGACGAAAAAACAGGTACATTCCTCTGGCAACTTGCTCTGCCCAAGGATTATCGGATTCCTTATTTCGATTCCTACTGCGTGGGCATTTCCTCAAATCCGACCATTGTGGACCGCCGGGCTTTCCTCACCACGGGCCGGGGCGAAGTGCTTTGCCTGGACCTCAACGGCATGGCCGACGGCAATGACGGACCTTACCGGGATGAGGCTGCGCTGTTCACGTTCCGTGACGATACCCGGCCTCCTTTTCCGCTCACCGACAAAGACGCCGACATCGTCTGGCGATACGACGCCTTCCGGGAGTTGAAATCGAAGCCGCACGACACCAATAATTGCGAAATCATCCATTATGATGGTTTGCTCGTCGTCAATACGGGCAATTCGCCGGACCACACGCACATCCACGTTCCCGATCCCGAGGCTCCATCGCTGATCATCATGGACGCCGAGCGGGGCATTCCGCTGGCCCGGGACGATTTCGACATCGGCAGCGACATTTCCCACGGTCAATGGTGCTCACCCGGCAAGGCGAGAATCGGGGGCGTCGATTTTTTGTTCTACGGCGGCGGCAACGGAGTGCTTTACGCCGTGAAAGCTCCGAGTCGGGATGAATTGACCCGAAAATTCGAAGCCAACGGTCGGAACATGATTCGGCTCGAAACGGTTTGGAAATTTCACGGCGACCCACGGGTTTCCCAAGGTTCACCGCAATATTCCCCCGAGGGTGCCCCACCGTCCGTGATGGGAATGGGCAGCGCATCGTACACCTGTTTGCCTCCGCCGGTATTTGACGATCCCGCTGATTGCCAAAGGATTTACATGGTCTTTGGTCATGACGCCTGGAACGGTGCCAAGCCGCTCCGAAGTTGGCTCGCCTGCTTGGACGCGGTGACAGGCAAGCTGCTTTGGGGAACCGGCAACATCGAAGGCGGCGCCGTTGCCCCTCTGGTGTTCGACGAGGAATTTGTTTACCTCGCCGACCGCCGAGGGAACGTCCATTGTTATGACGCCGGGACGGGCCGGGAATACTGGCGACTGCGGCTCAAAGGCGATATTTGGGCCAAGCCGCTTGTCGCCGATGGAAAAATTTACATTGGAACCGACCGACGCCTATTTTACACGTTGCGAAAGGGAAAAACGCCCGAAGTGATGGCCGAGATGTCGATGCCGGGGCCCATTTTCGCCCCTGCCGCCACATCAGGCGGAACGTTGTACGTCGTCGGCGACGGTTTTTTGTATGCCGTGGAAAACGAAAAATAGTTTGCAATCAGGCTGTAGATCTCTTATAATCCCGAGTGAACGAATTCCGATCTGTCGTCATTTTCGGAGGATCTTTTATGTCCATCAATCGTCGAGAATTCTTGCGGCGAACCGCCGGTTGTGCCAGCCTCGCAGCCTTGTCTTCCATGTCTTTCGCCGAAGAAATCGCTCCCGCGGTTTCGTCTCAGTCATTCAAGCCCGGCAAGGCGAAATCGATCATCCAAATCTGGCTCTGGGGAGGGCCGCCCCACACGGACATGTTCGATCCCAAGCCTGATTCCGGAAAGGAGTTTTGCGGCCAGTATTCCGAGCCTATCGATACGTCGGTCGGCTCCATGAAAATCGGCCAACTCTTACCGCTCCTGGCAGAACACGCGGATAAATATTCCATCATCCGCAGTATGACGCACGGCAACAATCATCATGAACAAGCGGCATACATGATGCAAACCGGCCGGGAACCCGGGGCAGGCATCGTCTATCCGAACATCGGGGCGATCACCTCGCTGTTCAAAGGCGTCGACCACGGCTACGACAGCCCGATTCCGCCGTACATCGTTCTCACCACGGGCCAGGGCCGTTTTTCGGAATCCGGTTTTCTCGGACCGAAGTACAAACCTTTCGTCACCGGTGGTAATCCGACACAGGATCCTTTTCTCGTTTCCGGGTTTGTCGTCAAAGGCATGACGCCCGAACGGCAGCGGCAGCGGCGGGAAATGTTGCGGAAATTCGATCGCCTCGGCCGGCTCGACGCCGCGAATCCGCTCTACGGCGAAATGGACGAAACAGTTGCGCAAACTTATGAAATGATCGGTGGAGACGCCGTGAGAACCTTTAATCTGACGACCGAAGACGACGAAACCCGCAACCGCTACGGCCGGAATATCTTCGGCCAGTCGTGCCTCCAGGCCCGGCGGCTTGTCGAGGCGGGCGTACCGTATATCACGATCAATTCCGGTGGCTGGGATACACACAAAAAGCACTTCGAAACCATGAATCGCAAGCTGCCTGAAGTGGACAAGGGGCTTTCGTCTTTGCTCGAAGACCTTGCGAGGCGGAATCTTTTGGATTCAACGGTCGTTTGGATGTGCGGCGAATTCGGACGCACGCCCCGGGTAGATCCGAATCCACCCTGGTTCGGAGGCCGGCACCATTTCGGGCAGTGTTTTTCCGTCCTCGTGGCCGGCGGCGGTTTTAAGGGCGGCCAGATTGTCGGTGCTTCAAACGAAACGGGCGAAGTGGTTGCCGACCGTCCCGTTTATCCGCAAGACCTTTTAGGGACGATACTTGAGCGGGTTGGCATTGATCCCGACGCTCCGCTGCCGAACACACGAGGGCACGATGTCCCTGTGATGCCTCCCGCATCGGATTTGGGTCGCCTCCATGAAATCGTTTCTTAAATGAGTCGGGAACGTGAATCACTGGAGGGAGCAACGGTATCCGGCGTGCCCTTACCGACCTCGGATAAAATTCCGTTGAATTTTTTCCGCCCCCCGTTTACAGCTTTGAAAGGTCGGTTATACTTTTCTTCACACTTGAGGGAACGATGCCAACAACTCGATAAGTCCAATGAGACGAACGAGTTACAGCAAAGAACCACGCCCGACGAGAGCAGTCGACGAAAAATTCGAAAAAAACTCGAACAGCCCGTTGACAAGGTCAAAACCGGGTATACAATGTGTGTCTCGTTTGGAGGAAAACGCAGCGCGTTTTTTCCGGCGAATTGATCCTTGACAATTAGGTGAAGCAAGAGTGGCATCTGCACTATAATAATGATTTCACTTTACCGTTTCGGCGGTGGGTGAATGACCGATTTATAGAGCGCTTAGTAGTAGGTAGATATATGTTCGTTACTGTTCATCGACCTCAACTCGATGAACACTAGCAGGCAAGTAGAACGAAACTCTGGCAACAGAGTATTGGATATTTGTGATCAAGCTAGAAAGGGCGCATGGGGGATGTCTTGGCATTAGAAGGCTTCGAAGGGCGTTAAAGACTGCGAAAAGCCCGGGGGAACTGTCAAATAAGTTTTGATCCCGGGATTCCCGAACTGTCATACACTGAATTCATAGGTGTATGTCGCCAACGCAGGGAACTGAAACATCTAAGTACCTGTAGGAAGAGAAAGAAAAATCGATTCCGTAAGTAGCGGCGAGCGAAAGCGGAACAGCCCAAACCGGGGGGATTTTCCTCCCGGGGTTGTAGGACTTCTCGTACGGAGTAAAAAAATTGACTTGTAGTAGAAAGAGTTGGAAAGCTCTGCCACAGAGGGTGATAGCCCCGTAAACGAAACGAGTCAATCTCCGAGAAGTATCCTGAGTAGGTCGGGTCACGTGAAACCCTGACTGAATCGACGGGGACCATCCCGTAAGGCTAAATACTCTCTAATGACCGATAGTGAACCAGTAGAGCGATCGAAAGATGAAAAGAACCCCCACAAGGGGAGTGTACATAGTACCTGAAACCATGTGCCTACAAGCGGTCGGAGCTCGATTTAACGAGTGACGGCGTGCCTTTTGCATAATGATCCGGCGAGTTAGCGTAAACGGCCCGGTTAAGAGTCTCCGGCTCGAAGCCATAGGGAAACCAAGTCTGAATAGGGCGAATTGTCGTTTGTGCTAGACGCGAACCCCAGTGATCTACCCATGAGCAGGTTGAAGCGCGGGTTAAACTGCGTGAAGGACCGAACCCACTTGGGTTGAAAACCGAGGGGATGACTTGTGGGGAGGAGTGAAAGTCTAATCAAACTGGGAGATAGCTCGTTCTCTTCGAAATAGCTTTAGGGCTAGCCTTGAGCAACTATTATACGGGGGTAGAGATACTGAATTGGACACTGGCCCTTCCCGGGGTACGGTTCCTAACCAAACTCCGAATACCGTATAAACTATCTCAGGAGTCAGTCCGCGAGGGATAAGCTTCGCGGACGAGAGGGAAACAACCCAGATCGCCAGCTAAGGTCCCCAAATAGACCTCAGTCACTAAGGAAGTTTAAATGCCGAGACAGCCAGGATGTTGGCTTAGAAGCAGCCATCATTTAAAAAGTGCGTAACAGCTTACTGGTCGAGCATTTGAGCGCCGATAATGAACGGGAGTAAGGTCTATACCGAAGCTGCGGATTTCGCAGTAATGTGAAGTGGTAGAAGAGCGCTGTATGGGAGATACAAGCCGTACCGTAAGGAGCGGTGGTGGCCCATACAGGTGATTATGTCGGAATGAGTAACGATAAAACAGGTGAGAATCCTGTTCGCCGAAAGCCTAAGGTT
>JBEBTM010000186.1:0-8169 GCA_040393745.1 Thermogutta terrifontis
ATTATTCCCGGAAGATAATCGAACTGGCCGGGGAAACCCGGTTCGATCTCGTCCATGTCGAATGGTCGCACTACGCCGCTTACGTTCCTTTCGTGCCGGAAATCCCGAGTTTCGTCTGTACGCACAACGTCGAATTCCTATCGTGGCGACGATTCACCGCGGCGACGAACAATCCGCTCAAGAAACTGTTGGGAATGCACGAAGGCTCGAAACTTTATCGTTTCGAAAAAGAGTTTTACCGGAAAGTCGATTACCTTTCCACGGTCTCTGATAACGATGCCCGGCTCGTCAGGGGAGAATTCGGGATCGACGACGTTTGCGTAATCCCCAACGGCGTGGCAATCGCTCCGTACGACGAAATCCCCAACGAACCGGTCCCGAACCGGCTCGTTTACTGCGGTTCGATGGACGCGTTCATCAACCAGGATGCCGTGGCCTGGTTCCTCCGGAGCATTTTTCCCTTGATTTTGAAACGGAAACCCGGTGCGACGTTCACTGTGATCGGCCGGGACCCGCCCGAATCGTTACGGAAATCGGCGTCGGAGAACGTTCATTTCACCGGCGGCGTGAAAGACGTCCGGTTGCCGCTCAAGGAAGGGATGCTCGAAGTCGTGCCGCTGCGCATCGCCGGCGGATCCCGACTGAAGATTCTGGAAGCATTCGCGGCGAGGATTCCCGTACTTTCGACGACCATCGGCGCCGAGGGGCTCGACGTGGAAAACGGTAAAAATATCGCGCTGGCCGACACGCCGGAAACGTTCGCGGACGAATGTGTGCGTCTCCTGGACGACCCGAACCGTCGGCAAAAACTCGCCGACGAGGGTCGGATCATCGTCGACCGGCAATATGATTGGAGCCGGATTTCCCCGCTTATTGAGGCGGCCTGGCGACATACCGTGGAAAAGCGGGCCGGTCAATCGCGGTAAAGACGATGTGCATGGATGTACGCTTCGACGCAATGCGGCACCTGAAACCGGATGCTTTCCCCGGCAGCGGCGGCGGCTCGAATTTGCGAGGACGACAGGTCGACCTGCGGCATGTGAACGGTCAGGCCACGCATAAGATTCAATCGTTCGCCGGAAACGAAGGAAGCCAGACCTTCATAATAGGGGGCCGGGCTCCCCGGCCTTTCCACGGCCAACGGCAGGGCCAGTCGGAGGATTTCCGCCGGCTCCCGCCATCTTGGTAAATCGTTGAACATGTCCGCCCCGGTGAGCAGGAACAATTCCGGTTCGACGAGCGCAAAGGTTTCCTTGAAATACCGGAGCGTCTCGACGGTATAACTCGGTCCGTCATGATCCAATTCGAACCGGCTGAGCAGGAATTCCTCGCAATCGGCAATCGCGGCTTCGACCATGTTGAAACGGTGTTCGGCCGAAGCACGGTATCCGTCTTTGCCGCCGCGGTGCGGCGAGACGCCCGTGGGAACGAAAACGACACGGTCCAATCTCGCCTGGCGAAGACAGGACTCCGCGAGTAAAAGATGGCCGAGATGAACGGGGTCGAACGCCCCGCCGTAGATTCCGTAACGCATTTCGCGAGGTTTGTTTTGCGGGTCCTGTCTCGCCGGGTGTGTTTCACTCCGGCAATGTGAAGAGGTCGGGGGCTATCGTGCGCAACTGATTTTTCACGTAATCACGGACATCCGTAGCGTTGGAGAACCGGATCGCCTTGCGTGCGATGGCCTGGCAATCGTCGAGCGTAACATGATGACAGATCTGTTTGACCCGCGAAATTCCGCTGGGGGCGCAGCTCACGCTTCGAAGCCCCAACCCGAGCAGGAGCACCAGGCTCAACGGATTACCGCCCATCTGGCCGCAGAGGGAAAGGGGGATGGATTTCCGCGAGGAAACGGCAATCGTCCGTCGGATAAGCCGCAACACCGCAGGATCCTCGGCGCAGAAAAGCGAGTTGACGAACCGATTTCCGCGATCCACGGCGATCGTGTATTGAATCAGGTCATTCGTCCCGATACTGAAAAAATCGGCATATTCGGCAAAATGGTCCAACATGACCACGGCCGAGGGGACTTCGACCATCATACCGACCTGGATGTCGTTTTTGAACGGAATATTCTCTTCACGCAATTCTTCCATGCAGTCGTTCAGGCGAGCCCGGGCCTGTTGGAATTCCTTGACCGTGGAAACAAGCGGGAACATCACGCGGACGTCGCCGTCGACGCTCGCACGGAGAATGGCACGAAGCTGACAACGAAAAAGCTCCCAATGATTCAGGGCCATCCGCACGCCGCGCTGCCCCAAGGCGGGGTTGTGCTCGGAGCCGCCGCCGTGACGGGAATTCGCTTTGTCGTCCCCGAAATCGAAAGTCCGAATAACGACGGGCCGATTTTCCATCGCCCGGACGACATGCGTGTAGGCACGGAAATGTTCCTCCTCGGTCGGATCTTCGGTCTGTGTCAGGTAGAGGAATTCCGTGCGAAAAAGACCGACGCCGTCGGCTCCCTGCTTGAGGACATTGTCGACCTCGTATGGAAATTCGATATTGGCGTTGACGGAAATGCGCGTACCGTCTTTCGTCACGGCGTCCCGGGTCTGGTAGGCGGACAGACTTTGGATCTGGTCCGATGAAAAGCGGGCCAAACGGTGGTATTTCTCCTGGGTCACGGCGTCGGGCCGGATGATGACCGTGCCGCTGTCCCCGTCGACGATGAGCATATCGCCGCCGTCGACGCCTTCGACAAACCGGCCCGTCCCCACGATGCAGGGAATGCCCAGCGCCGCGGCGAGGATGGCCGTGTGACCGCCGCTGCCGCCTTCTTCGGTGACAATCGCCTTGATAAAACGCTTGTCCAGGTTGGCCGTCTCACTGGGCGTGAGGTTGGTCGCCAAGAGGATCACCGGGGCGGTCAATTCACCCAAAGCCTCTTTTCTCGCCCCCAGGAGATGACGGAGAAGCCGCTTTTCGATGTCGCGGATATCATTGACCTTTTCCGCGATGTAACTGCTTTTCAGTTGCCGCAAGACGCTCATGTGCTTGCCCATGATGACGGTCACGGCGTGTTCGGCGGAAAAATACTTTTCCCGAATTAAGGTTTCGATATCGCCGAGCAGTTTTGCATCCAAAAGAATTTGGAGCTGCGCTTCGAAAATATCGGCAAAAGTCTGCCCCAAGGCAAGTCGGGTGGAATCACGGTTAACGATGATCTCGTCCCGGGCCAAGCTCACGGCGCCGTGGAAACGGCGAATTTCCGATTCGAGCGTTTTGGAATCGACAAACTGCTTCGGGATCCGAAAACCTTCGGTTTCCTGAACGAAGGCCTCGTCAATCGCGATGCCGCTCGAAACGGGGATCCCATAAACGGTTCTCATGCTCATTCGAGTTCGTCCTCGTTGAAGCGATCATTAAAAAGACTGACGATGGCATTCATCGCCTCCTCCGCATCCTTGCCGACGACATCCAAAATAACGGCGTCCCCCTGGAAGGCTCCCAAGGACAGAAGATCAAGAACGCTTCTGCAATCGGCGACGTAGCTTCCTTTACGAAGATGCGCTTCGGCAGTGAATTCGCGCGCCGTGACGGCAATCAGCCCTCCCACGCGGGCATGGATGCCGCATCGGTTGGAAACCAGCAATTCTTTTGTCAGTTTTTTTTCCGAACTCATGTAACTGTCAATAACAGAGCAGATCACGGGGAATGAGGCTGGTGAAAGAACCTGCGGCGAGCTCCGGGACATCGTTATCAGGATTCCGCCTTAAAGAGAAACAATCGTTTCAAACAATCGGGCACGGTAAGGATCGCGTTTCTACAACACGAACCAAAAGCGATAACTCGTCCCAAACAGTGGCGACTATTTACCGAACATGTTGTTATCAGCCTCTTCAAGCAACGTCAGGATATCTTCTTTATTTTTAGACTGCTTCAAAAACCGACAGAAGGTATCGTCCTTAAGTTGACGTGTGATGTGCTCCAGAGCCCGGAGGTGTTCACCCGGCCGCTCCGGCGGAGAAACCAGAAGGAAGAAGAGATACACTTTCTCACAATCGAGACTGTCGAAGTCGATTCCTTCGGCACAGACCGCGACGCAACCGACGGGGCGCTCGACGCTCGGGTGCTTCGTATGAGGAACGGCGATACCGCGACCGATGCCGGTGGAGCCGAGTTCTTCCCGCTTCGTGATCGCCTTGACGATCCCTTCGAAGTCTTCTTGCTTAATTCCGCCGGCGTCGAGGAGGGATTGTACCATTTCGCGAATGACACCCTGTTTGTTCGAGGCTTTGATTTCCGAGCTCACGGCCCCTGGTAAGATAAAATCGGCAAACTTCATTCACCAACTCCTTGATGTTAAACTGTCGAGTTGCGCAAAAACCGGCCGGGAAAGGCGTCTCGTCCGATTGCGACCGGCTCCGCAGTGCGTGATAATTGAAACGGACAACGAGGCAGGCTCCCCCGAAACCGGGGCAGGCAAACTCGTAACGATAACGGGCTTTTCCAACACGGACGAAAGGAGCCGAACCGAGGCTCAGTCTTCCACCGCCGCCGCTCCGGGCCGATTGTGGTCCTGGATTTTTTCCTTGTATTTTTTGATCTGCTGCTCCAGCTTGGAAATGACCATATCCAAAGAGCCGAACATGTCTTTCGACTGGTGCTGGGCGACGAAATCATTTTTATGCTCCGCCGAGGCGACAACTTCGATCTTCGGCTCATCCGCCTTACTCAGATCGACAGTCACATCGATGGATGTAAGTCGCTCGAAATAACGTTGGAGTTTTTCCGCTTTTTTCGCGATTTTCTCTCGTGTCGCGTCACTCAGGTCGCCGTGCCGTGCTGAAATTTGAATCTGCATGCCAAAGCTCATCCTTTCTCGAAAGTAGGAAGTCCCATCGCGATGAGATCGCAACCGAGCTTCCGCTCGCTGCCGAATTTGATAAACACACGACCCGCAAAACAGTCGCCTCGCGACCGATTTTGCCGATCCGCATCGTGAAAAAAATTCTTGATCTCAAATGTTAGTCATACCACCGGAAATCGACTGGAAAGAAACAGGTCTCACAACTCGACTTCCCTGTTTTCATTCTAGCAATTCTCCACGAAAAAAAAAGGGGAAGGAATGTTTTCGGGGCGATTCTTTCGAAGGAAGCGGTTTATGCTCAACGGCAACGGAGCGGAGCAAAACGAAAACGCCGAACAGTGCCAAGGGACACTATTCGGCGTAATCTTTTAGAATAAAACAAGATGCGTCAATCGTCGGTCGTCGTGAAAGAAATGTCATAGATGCTTCGGGCCGGTTTCCGGGAAGCGGCTCCGAGAACAAGGTCCAAAACAACGACGGAGACAATAAAGGCGGCTAAAACGAAATACATGACGGGTTCTCCTGGATCGGGGGATGGATGAACGTCCGTGTTCACCAAGGTCCGGTAAAATACCGACTTGGTCACATCATGTCAATGGCAAAACGATGCCACCCCGCGACAAAATGTCGAAAAATGATTGGAGAACGGCCGTTTTTCAGCCGAGGCAACACGATCAGGGTTTTACTGGAACGAGGCTTGCATTTCCCAGCGCTCCATAACCGCCTATTTTCCGGAATCGCCTGATTTTTTGTCTTCGTCCTCCTCCTCTTCGGCGCGATAGACCAAGGGCCCGTCAATGGCGTCGAAAATGGCCAAGAGGTTCATCAGGCCGGCGATCATGGTAATGTAGAGACCAAGATCAATGTAAGGGAGCCGTTTAGCGATTTCCGCTTGTGGTGGAGCCACACCTTGTTTGTCGTCAAAATCCAACTGGGGCGGCGCCATGAAACGTCCGAACAGCGTGGGTTGACCGGCGTTGGCCCGCATCGCCTGGAGGCCGGCCGGAATGGCGACCGTACCGATGCAAGCTTGTGGAATGAAATGGAGCCGCATGTCCCCTTTGCGCCAAGACCAGTAGACATTTCTCGCGCAGCCCACTTCCTCGTGACTCCCAAGGATGCAGCCGATCACAAACGTCGGAACAATGCAACAGAAGAACAAAACCGCCTTGGCCATGCGGCCTTGGTAGAAATGACCCAACCCCGGAACGAGCCACGCCAGAACGCCGGCCACGACGGGATTCTTCAAGTTGATCTTTTGGACTTCATCGAATTCTGAAACGGTCGGATCGACGGCGGATGGCGAAGCGGAATCGACAGCGGGAGGAGACACGGCGGTCATCATGGCGATTTCGGTGAGCAAAATATTCATTTTCAGGGCAAGGCGTTTCGCGTCGGTTTTAACCCGACCGAAAGCCCGTTTGACCCGTACTCGGCTACGTTGTCATGGCATTGAGACCCTCTGGCGAAAGCCTGAAGAAGAAGTATACATCGAAAACGTCCGTTTCGAAACACCCCCCAGGGTTGTGATGGGACGACGAATGAACGGACCGTAGGAAATTTTAACCGGCGATATACAGCAGGATTCCGATGAA
This sequence comes from Thermogutta terrifontis, assembly GCA_040393745.1. Classification (GTDB taxonomy): domain Bacteria; phylum Planctomycetota; class Planctomycetia; order Pirellulales; family Thermoguttaceae; genus WRKP01. The sequence continues at coordinate 6,406 of JBEBTM010000186.1, forward strand.
GGTTCCGCGGACCACTGCAATGGGTCAGGTTTTTTTGGCGTCCGTTTTCATCGAGCTGTAGCCCATTTCAAGAAACTGCATCAGCATTTTGGGCAACTCTTGCGTGACTTTCAGAACCTGTAAGCTCGACTGCAAAAGAAGTTGATACCGGGCCAGATTGGCCGTCTCGGTTATGTAGTCGGCATCGCTGTACATCGCTTCGGTTTCGGTATTTTGGATCAACTGATTCTGGAGCATCGTCATGTCCACGTCGACTCCGTATTTCATCTCCGCACCCACCCGAGCCCTTTCCATGACCACGGCCGAAATGGCGCTATCGATGATCTTGGACGCTGCGGCCGGATCGTTCTTCAGCGAGGCCGACCCGCCCCTTTTCAGTTCCCGGAGCCTTGCGACATCGAAAATCCGCTCGGACTCCTTCTCCTCCTCGTCTTCTTCCGTTTCGGTTTCCTTCCCCTTGTCGACGGTATTTCCCGGACAGACACTTTCGTCGTCTTCCTCTTCCGTTTCGTCGACTTCCTTCTCCTCGGTTTTCGGGCAAGCCGCGGCGGCCAGATTTTGAATCGCCATGAGATCCACGGTGTTTTCGGCCTGAGCGGTCGGCATCAGACCCGTTGCCAAAGCCTGCATGAGCAAATCGGCCTCAAACGTCACCGTATCCGGCGTTTCCGGCTCAGCGGCACCGGGATCGACCGTTTCCGTGTTCATTTTGAAAATATACCCGCTCCCCTGCTGAATAACTTCGCCCTCGTTTTTTTTCTCCTCTTTTTTCTCCTCCTCGGCCTTGTTCTCAGCTGTTGCCGCGGCGCCATGTTCAGAGGGCTTAGTTTCAGCGGGCTCGATGTCGGCGGCCCCTTCGACAGGCGTGCTTTCGCCGTCAATCGCGGCTGTTTCGCCGTCTTCGGTAACCTCGGCGTTCGCCGCCCCGGCTTCACCGGTTCCTTCGCCCGCTGCCGAAAGCCCCTCCTCGGTTTCGGGATTCGCAACCTCGGCAACGGCTTCCGCCGCCGACTCCGCCGCCGTTTTCGATTCCGTAGCCGAATCTGCCGCCACTGTGCCCTCCTCGGCCTTCTGGGCACTGATCCGCAAAAACGCGACCCCGTCTTCGCCACCGACGCTGGTCACGATGGTTCCCAAGATATTGGCGATGCCCACGAAGAAACCGCTGCTATCCGTTTGGGCTTCGCTCAGCCGAAATTGCAGGTTTGAGATGGTTTCTGCGGACAAAAGCCGGCTCGAATCGAATTCAGCCAGGTTGAATTGCAGGGTTTGGGCGCCGCTGGGAAGCTCCTGCGATCCATCGACATTGCTCGAAAGGCCGCCGGAAGCCATGTCGCCCAGGAGTTTTTCCCCTTTGTAGCTGGCCGATTGGAGAATCCGCTCCACGGCATCCACGGCGTAGTCGATTTGCATGTGGAGGGCGTCCAGCTGGTCGTCGGACAAGGCGCCCGTGTTTGCGCCTTCGACGATGGCCCCTTTGATGTCGTTCAAAATGTTCGTGATATTCGACAGATAACTGTCCGTCACGCTTAGTTTATTGCCCAGCTCCCGCGTGGTTTTCAGTTGGGCTCGAATGCCCGCGTTTTCGCTTTTGATCAGTTCCGTGGCAATCAGGCCCGCCGGGTCGTCCTTGGCTGAGTTGATCTTTTTCCCCGTCGCCAAGCGCATCATCGTCTGCGTCAGGCCATTCATGTTCTGACTGACATGCTTCTGGGCCGTTTGTTGAAGGCCGAAAATATTGACGGAAGAGAAGTTCATGGGATC
>JBEBTM010000187.1:0-8153 GCA_040393745.1 Thermogutta terrifontis
TGAAAGGCAAACCGCGTGACAGTTACACACTCGTTACAAAGCTCTGGCTGCACCCCACGGGCGGTTTGCCCGAAAAGGAACGGCTCTCGCCCGAAGAAACGCTGCCCCGATTGCTCCGGGAACTGAGAACGGATTACATCGACGTGGTCCAGATTCATTGCATGATGCACGGCAATTGGACCCGGGACTATGAATCGGCCATGGAAAGTATGGAGAAACTAAAAAAACAAGGCAAAATCCGAGCCCATGGGATCAGTTCCCACTCGTTCGAGGCCACGCAGTCGGCCACGGATTCGGATTGGTGCGACGTGATCCACTGCCGAATCAACAGTGAAGGCATGAACATGGACGGTTCGCGAGACAGTGCCGCCCAGCGTGTCGAATCAGGCCTGGATCACATTCGAAAAGCCAAAAAGGCGGGCAAAGGCATTATCGCCATGAAAGTACTCGGCGAAGGCAAAATGTCCCACGACGCGGAATTACGGAAAAAATCCACGCAGTTCGTCGCCAACCTCGATTGCGTTGACGTGATGATCGTTGGATTCACGGAAAAGGAACATATCACGGAATTCGTAGAGAACACGAAAGTGCTTCAGACGAGAAAGAATTCTTAAACGACCTTTACAAGGAGAAAAAACATGAAATACGAATGTGACGTATGTGGCTGGGTTTACGATCCGGCAAACGGCGATCCTGATCACGGTGTTCCCGCCGGAACCAATTTCGAAGATGTCCCCGCCGGCTGGGCGTGCCCCGAATGCGGCGTGGACAAAGACAGCTTCAGCCCCGTGGAATAGTTTTTTGCCGTGTGACCTATCGATAAAACGGGATCTTTGCCGCATCAACCAGGATCGGCGTCGAGCCCGGAGCTTTGTCGATGCCGAACCAACCGTCCGAGGAAAGTTCCGTGACCGTCTGAATCGACCCCTCCGAAACGGCATAGCCGCTCGGAATCGGGATCACTCGGCTATGGTCGTTTTCCAAGGTCGTCGGGATCTGTACGACAGGCGGTGCCACGGTCGTTTTGATCGTGCCGATCGATGGGTTTCCATAAACGGGTTGCGCCGTCGCGGTCACCGGAGCCGGTGGTGCTGGAATCGTCGCCGAGGCCAAGAGGATCGGGTTGCGCGCCGCTTCCAGTGCGGGGAATCCGGCCGCGACCCATTTGTTCCAGCTATCCTGTAAATCGCCGAGTCGTTCGAACCCTTTTTCACCAAAGACGTTCTGGCTGTAATGCTCTCGAACCGCGATGTTCCAGTCGCCGGATTTCATGCCGGTCTCGGCAAAGCGGACCAGTTCCCGGTGCCCGCGAAGGGCGATGAGATATTCGACCACGGAAAAGCCCTGGGCGTAAAACGGCATCACGTCTTCCGGGTATTCTTTCAGGGTGACCATACGGTTGAAGGGCAGGCCCCGATCTTCGTTTCGTCGCAAAAATCCGAGCAGCATCCGGCGGTAATTCTCCCGCTCCGAGGCATGTTCCACGCTTGTCGCGGCTCCTTCATCGAGCCAACGTGGAACGGGCCGGCGGAAATGCGACGCCAGGACCATGTGCGTGATTTCGTGGGGTAAAACCGAGTCGACGATCCGTTCGGCCGAGCCTTGGATGTCCATTTCCCAGCCGAAAACCTCGCCGCTTTGGAAGACGAAGGTCGTTGCGCCGCCGGCACCGACATTGCCGACTCGAACCTTGACCGGGCATTTTTCCGACCAATCGGGCATGGCCTTTCCGAGCCAGAGGATGGCTAAATCATGGCGGCACTGTTCCGCCGTTTCGCAGAATTGCCGTGCCAGTTCCGGCGTGGGGGCGTTGTAAACGACGAAGTTGGCCGTCTCGTACTTGGCTCCGGTCATGAAGGCCAGGAGCAGGAGAGCAAAGCCGAATTGCAGGGCGAACGGCCGCCGAAACCGCCGGCGGATGCGGGAAGAAAATTGAGCGTCCATGCTCCGGAACACCTCCATGTTAGGTCAAAAAAATGCGGTCAAGGCCGAACGTCCTGTTGGCCCTGAGCCGCTTGTTCGTTCAAGAGCGGTGGAGTTTACCCGATTTCAGAAAAACGGGAAACCCCAATTTTTTCCGGGAAAAATCACTTCTGTTTCACGGTCGAAATCGGTTTGGCGCGGAATGTTTCGTCTTTGACCGGTTTGCCGTCCACGGAAACGACCAGCCGAATATGTTCCCGATCCGCCGAGACAATTCCCTGGACGGTCAATTTCGCCCCCTTCGGCGTGGAAACGAGGATTTCCCGCTGCCGCTCCGTCGGATCCATGGAAAGCAACGTCGATTCTTCCGGCTTGACGCGAACCACCCGGGCCGATTCGGAATCCATGGCGATTTCCGCCGTTTGGCTGTTGAAGATGGTTATCGTTACGGTACCCCACCTGCCTTCCTCCGGCTTTTTCGGTGTCACCCGGAGCATGGAAACGTCGAAGCAAATCTGCGAATCGTTCAATTTCCGTAATTGATCGAGAAGATCTGTGATTTCGGCATGAATCACCTCCGTTTGGAAGACGACCAAATTTTCAGCTTCGGGAACAATCTCGGCATCGACGTTCCAGCTCTCGGGGCAGACGACCGCTTGGATTAAATCGATTAAGTCGCGTGGATCCGCCTTGCCCGAAGTATCGACGATGAGATCGGAAACTTCGTAAACACGCCGAATGATTCTCTCGTCGTCGTGATAAACGCGATATTGCGGAGTCGCACCGGTCAGGATGTATTCCTCTTCCTCGACGGGAAGCGGAGAAGCGTGAAAGATCCGTGTTTCCGGCTTTTTACCGTCGACAAACACCGTGGCTGTGACGATGTCGTTGCCGCCTTGCTTCATCGCTTTGGCCTTGATGGACCATTTCGTTCCCTTGGGCACGACGAACGAAAACGGCTCGTTTTTGGCCGCCAAGGCCGGAGGAACCGGTTTTCCCGAATGCGGTGTTATTTGCACGAAATAGTCGCCGTCATATCCAACGGGTTCAACGTTTCCCGTCTGGCCGCTGAAAAGAACGATCCGGGGAGCCTTCATTTCGGTGGAACCCTTTTCGAGAGGCAAAATTTTAGTATCGAAACAGATTTGAATGTCGTTGTATTTCCGCAAGTTGGTCAACAGTTTGACGATCTGTCCGTGGGCATTTTCGGTCTGCCGGACCACAAGGCTCAGGTTGGCATAATACTCCATGATTTCGGCCTTGTTACGATCGTTTTCACGACCCCAGCTTCCGGGAGCGACCATCGTTTCGATGTAATCCATCAGAGGTTCGAAATCCTGTCCCTCTTCCGACGGTCGGAGCAAATCGCCGACGTAATACGATTTCGTAATGTATTCGCCTCCGGCGGCATCGGATGACGTGATATGCAGCATGCCGTTTTTGATGACCCAGTGGATGCCAAGCTGCTTTTCCAAGTAGTACAAAACATCCTTGAGTGGCATTGCGACGGGCAGACGCAGTTTTGCCGGACTGTTTGCTTCGACACCGATTTCTTTCAACGCCTTCCAGTCGGCAAAGATTTCCACGTCGGCTTCATCGCCGATGACTTTCAGCACCGCCCCGACCGTGGCCGCGTCCTTGAAATCGAATAGAAACGGTTCTTCGAGTTTGTCGAGTCTTCCTTCGTGATACATCTGGGTAAAGGCCTCGTCGATTTTCCTCATTTGGACGGCTCGTGCGGCGCTGTGAGCGGCACGCAATGCAGTACCTACCGTTTTTTGATTTTGAACAGAGGCAAATCGGCCATGAGCCTGCCGCCATAGCCCGAGGATGGCGTGACGCTCCTGCGTCAGTTTCTCGATTTTTTGGACGTGCTCCGGTTTGTCTTCCTCGCCGGGTTTCAGTTCGGCCAGATATTCTTCGAGTTCGGTGTTTTTCGTGTAATACCAATTGCGGGTCGTCGCTTCGAGTTGTGCGGGTCCTTGGTGTTTGATTTGGCTGTAAATGTCGTCGACACCGCCTTCGAATTCACTCGCCGAAGGAGCCGCTTCGCTTGACACTTCGGAGACGGACGCTTTCGGTTCCGGGGCGTGAGAATCGGGAGTTTTCGCAACGAGTTCGACACGGACCAGGCCGATGCCGAGCAGCAGGATCACGCAAAATACGATACAACAATGTTTCATGACGGACTCCTTTCCGGGGGTTTGATGTTCCGTGAGCTTTTGAATCCGTTCCAAAAGATCGCGGTTACGAAAATTTTGCAGCAGGCCGACGTAACGGTCGCCGGTCTTGTGGAGCATGAGCATGGATTCGGCGAATTCGGCCAGGGATTCTTCCCGGTTTCCGTACGCTTCGGCGTCGCAGCGCCATTCCGCGGCGTCATGGAACCGTTTCAGGGCGAACCACGCCGCGGGGTTGAACCATTGAAGGGTCGCTAAAATCCAGGCGGAAAACGATTTTACGCCGTCCCAATGATGGTAGTGTGACAATTCGTGCCGGAGGACGCCCCGCCGGATTTCCTCGTCGGCTTCCTCCCAAAGCGATTTCGGCACGAGACTGGCTGGACCGCCGGGAAGCCGGGCCAGGGCGGGTCCGATTCGGTCCGTAAGGAGAATTCGAAGCCGCGGTTCGTGTTCCAGTAATTCATGTGAGACCGGTTTTGCGGTCCGTAGACTTCGTAACAGTCGCCGATAAACAAACGTCTTGAAAACGAGTAAAACAAAGACGCCTGAAAGCCAGCTCACGCCCAATATCAAAAGAGCGGATGAATGCGTTCCGGTTGCATTGACGCCTGGAGATTCCGTTTCACGCGGCGTTTCGCCACGGACGGAAGTATCCGGGTAAACGTCGAAATCGCACGGGGGCGCCGCCGCTTGCACGGCCGGGAGTACGGGGCCGAAATTCGGTACGTTTTCTTCCGCCGGGACGAAACGTTCATGGGAAACGAGTTCCATCGGAAACGTTTCAACCCGAACCGGCCCGACGGGCTTCAAGGGAATCGGTCTCGCCGGAACCGGATGGTGTACGATTTCGCGGGGGCGTTCCAGTACGGGCAGTTCGACGGGCATCGGGGTCCATAAAACACCGAGAAACAACACGGAAAACCAGGCGATTCGATGGATTTTCGAACTCCGGCAGCGGGTCGTTCGCAGCAGTCTCCAAAACGCGAACGTGGCGACGACCAGAAAGATACCGCAACGAAAAACGGCGGGTGGCAGCATTTCAAACGTCATGGTTTCGGCCCTCGCTTTCGATGTTGCTTCACGATCTTTTCCAGCACCGCGATTTCCTCGTCGTCGAAATTCCGCTTGGCAAACAGGTGCGACAAAAGCGGGGCCACACTGCCGCCGCAGAGCTTTTCAATGCCGTCATAATACGACTCGGTCACGTTTTCCGGACGGAGAAGTGCCCGGTATTCGCCGGGAAAACCCACACGTTCGGCCGCGCCTTTTTCCACGAGCCGGTTAAGCCGGGTCTGGATCGTGGCGTAGGAAACCCGGTTGCCCCGGGCCGTGTGCTCTTTGTGGACCTGGGAAATCGTTGCGCTTTCCAGCTCCCAGAGGATGCTGAGCATTTCCATTTCACCGGGACTGATCTTGATTTGCGGCTTTTTTTTCGGCATTTTTGCGTGGGGATAGGATTCTAAGACGATGTCATAGTCGGGATTCTATGACATTGTCTTAGGGTTGTCAATGGAAAAAGCGGTTTTTTCCGAAAAAAAACCGACTCCCGCACCACTCGGTTAAACGGGGTGGGTTTTCTGGTATAATAGAGCGAAACTTTATTCCGGAGATTTCCCATGCAAGAAAGTTCACCGCCCCGCCAGCCCATTCTGGCCGGATTTATCGTCTGTTGTGTCTTTTACATCATCCTCATCGCCGCCGTGGGGTTCTACGGTTTGCGAATGCAGGAGCGATTGGCCGCCGAACAGGCTGACTGCCGCGATATCGAAAGCTCGGTCGAGCAGGCCCGGCGGCTCTTTACCGTGATGCAATTCCACTCGGCCCGGCGGGCCATCACGCAGGATTTACATCTCGGCGAACAGATTCGGGAAGTGACCGCTGAAATGGCAAAAACTCTTGACGGGGTCGCGAGCACGATGCGTACGCCGGAAAATCGAAGGCGAATGGAAGTCGTCTTCGAAATGGCCCGAAGATACGCGGACTTCGATCAGGGGTCGGAAGATTTGCTCCGCAAACGGCAGGAGCTCACGGCGCTAAGGCTTGCCTCGGAAGCGGAACTCCTAGCCGCCTTGCAGGAATTGATTCTCCTGTGGGATGCTTCGATGCAGAAGACCGCGTTTGTCCAGGAAGACGGAACCCGGTTCCTTCGGGAACCGAGCGTCCAATACCAGCAGATCGTTTTAGATACCCAAAACAGCATAGAACGCCGTCGACGGGTTCTCGGAGAGATGATGCGCGCTGTCGGACCGAAAGAGCGGGAAATATTACTCAAGAAATTGATCGATTCTTTTGACGTTACGGCAAAGCAGTTTCACGATCTTCGAGCATCGGTAACAGCGCAAGAAGCCAGGGAGGGTATTGAAAAAGCATTGCATTGTTGTGATGAAAACCGCGTGATATGCGACGAGATCGCGAATACTCTTGCACAGGCGGATCGGATTGAAGCCGAGAAAGATCAAATTGTCGATGAAACGACGAAACTCTTTGAAGAAATCACGATGGGCCTTGTCGAACGGAACCGAGATGTTTCGGAAATGACCGACATGACGAACCGACGGCTCACGATCATCCTTCTTATCACGTCGACGGTTTCCGCCGTTTTCTGCCTTATTATGGGCGTTTTCGTCGCCACCCGAACCGGTCGTCCGACATCGCGTTCCGATACTTACGACGCCTACGCTCCCACCGACGTTCCCCGTGATCTCACCGTGGTCGCCGATAAACTCCAGGAAGTCGTCGACCTCCTTCGCCGCTGAATTAACCCACTTTTTTGCCATGAGATTTTTCCTGTTTCTCGCTCTTATTTTCGTAACATCCACCGCCGCGGCCGATGAACCCCGGCTCCTTTGGCTCGACGGCGCCCCCCATGCCACGGGCGCCGAGGAGAAAGACAAGCCCCGAATCACCGTTTGCCTGCCCGATGCCGAGAAGGCGACCGGTACGGCCGTGGTCGTTTGCCCCGGCGGCGGCTATGGCGGGTTGGCCATGGGGCATGAAGGCACCCGGATTGCCGAGTGGCTCAACTCCTTCGGCGTGGCCGCGCTGATCCTGGAATACCGGCATCGCGGCAAAGGTTACGGACATCCTAACCCTCTGCTCGATGTACAGCGGGCCATCCGAACGGCCCGCTTTAATGCCGAATCCTGGAAGATCGACCCGAAGAAAATCGGTGTGATGGGCTTCTCCGCCGGCGGCCACCTCGCCTCGACGGCGGGCACGCATTTCGGCGACCATGAAAATCCCGGTGACGATGTCGATAAGGTTTCCTGCCGGCCCGACTTCATGATCCTGTGTTATCCGGTCATCCTGTTCGATTCCAAGTTCACCCACTACGGTTCGCAACACAACTTGATCGGCAAAGACGCCCCGACGGAGCTCGTCGAACATTATTCGAACGAAAAACAAGTCACGCCGCAAACGCCGCCGGCGTTCATTTTCTTCACCGACGAAGACAATACGGTTCCCCCGGAAAACGGCGTCGAATTTTACCTCGCCCTGCGCAAGCACAAAATTCCGGCCGAGTTGCATATTTTCCAGAAAGGCCGCCATGGCATCGGCTTGGCCAAGGGGCAAACCGGCAATGAAATCTGGCCCGATCTCTGCAAAGCCTGGCTCGTCAATAACGGTTTTTTGACGAAATAATTCCCGATTGCGAATCCATTCCCTTGAATATTTCCGGTTTCGTTTATGTCTCGACAGCTTCGAATCTTCGCGTTTTTCCTCGCCGCCGTGTGCCTGTTTGCCGCCCTTGCCCCGTCGGGCCTGGCCGTGCCTCGAAACCCGCCGCCTGTTTTTGAAACGGAATACACGCTTCCTTCCACGGAAACACCCGCTCCCCCATGCGCCCAGGGTACGGAAAACACGCTCGCCGTCGGGCTCTATGGACTTTTCCTGCTCCTGGCCGGGCTCGGCGTGTACCGCCTGCGGAGTCGGAAATTTCTGTACGCTTTATCGGTCGCCTCGGTGCTCGTGCTCGGTTTCCTCCTGCATGGCTGTCCCTGCCCGGTGGGAATGTTTCAGAATATTGTTGCTGGAATAATCCGGCCC
>JBEBTM010000188.1:0-8128 GCA_040393745.1 Thermogutta terrifontis
ACCAGGAAAGCCTGGACGTGGCAACCATTGTTCTGCGCTACGAAGGCGGCCCGCTCTGGCAAGTCGAGGGAAATCAGTGTGCGTCGCTGCGTGACGTGCGAACCGTGCTCCGCAAGCTCCGAGACCTGCAGGTCGATTTGCCCGTAATCATCGACAGTCACGACAACGTGCCCATGGAACACGTCATCGACGTGTACGACGCCTGCCGCGCGGTGGGTTTGACCCGAATCCAATTCGCCGCCGAACACCCGTCGCGTCCTGTTTCTTAGTTGAGTTTTCCCAGCGCGGCCGGGTTGTCAACCGAGCTTCCGCTCGTTGAATCGACCCGCTCTCGTTGGTCGCCGGTATCGTCGTGGTAACGTTCATGATCCTGAGTATTCGTAATACAAAGCGTTCGCGGAGGAATTGAAAAATGGCGTCCATCGCGGAACTGGGAAAAGAATGGAATGAAAACAAAGAAGGTTATAAAGTCAAGGAAACCGGTTCCGGCGTACAGAGTTTCATCGCCAAAGTTTTCGAGTGCAAAGGATTGTTCGGTTTGAAAAAAACCGTCACGAAAACAGGCGAGCTGCCCACATTCGTTCACGACACCGAGTCGGGCAAGACGGGACGTCCCGACTTCGTGATTTATGTGAGCAAGGACTTCCGCATTCCCGTCGAGGCGAAATGCTTTGAAAGGATCGACGAGGGTCTCGCCCAACTTCGGCGATATCAGCTTGACGAGGTCAAGCTTTACAACAGACAATACGGCATTTTGACCGACGGCTACGAGTGGCGTTTTTACCGTGCGTCCTCCTATGCCAGATTTTTATTGCCGGAAATCCTGGATAAGCCCAGGGATTTCATCACATACTGGCAGGGGTACATCCGACCGGAAACCTATTATATCGACGTTTTCAACCAGACTGACCGGCAGAACGAACAGATTGCCTTGAATGAACCAGCTCATCGTGAACTTTTTTTCCAAGACGTTACCCGCTTGATAGAAAACTTCAAGGCGAAAATGAAAGCCATCGGTACGTGGAAAGATTTGTTCGACTACGGAGGCGATGCCAAGGCCGACAAAGTCGCCACGGAAACGTCTTATGCCTATCTTATCCAGTTCATCCTTTACAAAGTCTTGGTTGACAACGGCTATTCCAAATTCAAGAAGCAATATGAATCCATGCTTCGGGGCATCAGGGAGGCCATACAAAAGAAGGATCTGTATCGGCTTATCACGAGCGACATAAGAACGATCTCGGAATACATCTCAAAACATATCTATAAACCCTTTGCCAAAGAACAGGAATCCATCAACGAAAGACTGATGGAAAAGCTGACCGACGTCTCTACCCTCGACGATATCGCTCCTTGGCTTGACATTATTATTTTCATCAACAAGTACGATTTCGCAAACCTGAAAAACGAAATCTTCGGCTTCGTTTATGAAAATTACCTGAAAGACCTTTACGGAAGCAAGAATAAGGGACAGTATTTTACCGATCCGGCGGTTGTCGATTTCATACTGGATCAACTCGGATATACGGAAAAGAATCTCAAAAAAGACAAGAGCCGAATCTCCCTCATCGACCCGTCATGCGGGGCGGGCACGTTTCTGTATAGTGCCGTCGACAGGATCATCAACACGTTCTCAAAGGATGACGGAAAAATTCAGTCCGATATCGTGAAATTTCTCGTCGATGACAATATCTTCGGACTCGACATCGAAGAATTCCCATTGTTCCTGGCCGAGATGAGCATTCTCATGCGGCTGTTGCCGCTTATCGTGAATGACGATTACGAAAACCCGATCGACAAGAAACTGAAAATATTCAAGACCCATGACAGCATTAGCGAATTTTTGGATACCGGCATTTCAAGCAAGGCGAATGACGTATCCCTCGACCGCCTGAAGGAAACCGCGATTGATTACCCGTCTTTTATGCGAGACGAAGAAGACTTGAAAGAGATGCTGGAATCCATGCAAAAACGCACGGAAAATCGCAGACGGTTTGATTACGTTATCGGAAACCCTCCCTACGTTGCTCTAAATGAATGCGGCAGCTTCCCGTTCGCGATGCGGATGAAGGAGAAGGCGAAGAACGGGAAAACGAAAAGCATCTCGATGGGCGACGTCTACGGCGTCAATTTGCACAGCATTCCTGATCATCGTAAAAAGTACCCGCCGAAACCCAACCTCTACGCTTTTTTTATCGCCCTGGGACTGGCTTTGCTGAAGGACAAAGGAACCATCTGCTATATCGTCCCTCAAAACGTACTTTCCGCGGGCGACCTTGATGTCGTACGTTATCACCTCGCGGCCAATACCACGATGGAAACGATCATCATGTTTCCGAACCCCATGTTTGTCGGCAGAGGCCTGAAACAACGGGCCGACGTCGCCACGTCCTCACTTGTTTTTGTCGCGAAAAAAGAGAAGCCCCGCGACGATCACAATGTGTCGATCGTTCGCTACATGCCCTATGCGGAAGACCGGGCCGAAGACTTCGAATCGCATATGAACGGAAACGCCAAAAAACAATCGACCCTGGCGCAAAAAGAGTTGCTGGACAACGTCGAAAACTGGGCGTTCATCCGGCAGGATTCGACATTTCTGAAAATGGTCCGGACGTACCATGCGAAAACCGAATCCATGACATTGTATTCGGACCACGCCACGGCGCAAGAGCGGCTCAACAGTCGTTTTTGGTTTGACGTGGGTTTTATTCTCGATAAAAACCATATCACCGGGGAATCTTCATCGGCTTATCCGATTCTGGATTTCAAATCGAGTAGCGGGTATTCCCTGTTTCACTTCGATAAATACTATCCGAAAAATACGGATTTGATCGGACTCACCAAGAATAGCCAGGGGTACGGCGGGCTCGGACACAAATACCAGATCGTCTGGCGTATTAAAAACATGTCCCATTTCCATTTCACCGATTCGCCCGTCATCTTCGGCATGGGAAGCGCGGGATTCATCGCTTCCGACGACAGGGCGGAGATGCTGTATCTTTTCGCGCTGCTTGATTCTCTCACAAACAGAAGAATTCTTGCCGCAAACCTGAAAAATGAAAACGAAAAAGATTTTTTGGTTTCCATCAAATCCATCAAGCGTTACATTCGAGTTCCCAAAATCACACCGCCTGGCGAAGCGATCAAGGCGGAAATCATCTCACGAACGGAAGCGATGCTGGCCCTAGAGAAAATCAAACTCAAAGATATCGCAGACTTCACGGGAATATCGGTACAGAATTTCGATTCGGCCGCCGTGTCCGGTGATGAACTGATCCTTCGAAACGACGGAAAGAGTTACTCGTGTAAAATTCAAAACGGCAAATCCGGACTTGCCGCGAATGTCGTCGGAAAAATCAAGACAAACACAAAAATCACCTTGTCCGTACTCAAATCCGCGCAGGTGATTGATTTCAGCTCGCAATCTGCCATTAAATCCTACGTCGACGATCTGGTTTTTGCGTTGTACTTTAACGTTTCCCTGCCAAATCCCGGTTTTGCCTCTGCCGGTGTTCTACGTAAAGCGTGCGAAAAGAATCCGTTTTACGCGACCGTGTCAAGATAACCACCGGAATCCGTCCAACAAACAAACTTTCATTCAAGGAGAACAAACATGTCCAAAATCACGTTCAAAGGCGCCCCTGTTTCGACCAACGGCGAATTGCCCAAGGTCGGTGATCCCGCGCCCGATTTCGTCGTCGTCCAGAACGATCTTTCCGATTTGCTCTTGGACGAACTCAAAGGCAGAAAAGTCGTCTTGAATGTCTTTCCGAGCCTGGATACCGGCGTGTGCGCTATGTCGGTACGAAAATTCAACGAGCAGGCCGCGAGCCTGCCCGAGGCCGTGGTGCTTTGCGTTTCCAAGGATTTGCCCTTCGCCCAACAGCGATTCTGCGGGGCCGAGGGAATCGAAAACGTGAAGACCGTTTCCGTGTTCCGTTGCGATTGTTTCGAAAAAAACTACGGCGTATTGATGACAGACGGCCCCCTCCGCGGCCTGCTGGCCCGGGCCGTGGTCGTACTCGATGAAGAAGGCAAAGTCCAGTACACGGAGCTGGTCCCGGAAATCACGCAAGAACCGAATTACGATGCCGCAATGGCCGTGATCCGAGGGTAAAACGGAAGTTTGGGCGCGATACCTTCCGGCTTGAGCCGATTTTTGAACCGATTCATTCCGCTGACGACCGCCGGTCGCCTGGCGCGGTGGTCCTATGAACTGGACAAGGTCAACGCCCTTGAAAAACAGACGCAAAAGCTCTCCGACGCCCAGCTTCGCAAAGAGAGTCTGTCGCTGCGCTATCGGGCAAGAAGCGGTGAGCCCTTGAAAAAGCTGCTACCGGAAGCGTATGCCCTGGTGCGTGAGGCTGGCCGACGGACTTTGAACATGCGCCACTTCGACGTGCAAATCCTCGGCGGAACGGCCGTATTCAACCGCTCCATCGTCGAAATGCAAACCGGCGAAGGCAAAACGCTCACGGCCACGTTGCCGATGTACCTGAATGCGCTGGTCGGCAAAGGAGCCCTGCTGGCGACGGTCAACGATTACCTGGCCAAACGCGACGCCGACTGGATGGCCCCGATCTATACGGCCCTGGGCATGAAAATCGGGATCATCCAAACCGAAATGCAAACCGATCAACGGCGTGAAGCGTACCACTGCGACGTGACCTACGGCACGGCCAAGGAATTCGGCTTCGATTTTTTGCGGGATCGACTCCTGTTACGAAAAATCCGGGAGGGCCGACACGATTTGCTCGGCTCCCTGCTCGACGAGAAAGCGAAAGAGTCCGACGAACAGCCGGTCCAACGGGACCCGTTCTTCGCCCTGGTCGATGAGGCGGACAGCATATTGATCGACGAAGCCAGCACGCCGCTGATCATTTCCTCGCTGCCCACGGAAGAAGAAAAGCTCGAAGTGGAATGCTACCGTTGGGCTGCCGAAAACGGCGGCCGGTTCGAAGAGGACGACGATTATCGTTACGACCACGAAAAGAAGACCGTGGAATTGACCCGGGCCGGGCGAATGAAAGCCCGGCTCTTGCCCAAACCGGCCGCTCTCGACGATACGGGGCTCTTCCACATTTACGAATTCATCCAACGGGCCGTAAAAGTCGACCGGGAATACCACCGAGACGAGCATTATGTCGTACGAAAAGGCGAAATCGTGATCGTCGACGAATTCACAGGCCGCCTCGGGGAAGGCCGGAAATGGCGCGACGGCATCCACCAGGCCGTGGAAGCGAAAGAAGGCGTGGAAGTGACCGTCGCCACGGGACAGGCGGCCCGGGTGACCGTCCAGGATTATTTTTTACGTTTCGAAAATCTCGCCGGAATGACGGGCACCGCCGCGGCGTCCAAAGGCGAACTGCGGAAAATCTACCGCTGCAAGGTGATTCCCGTACCCACGAACCGGCCGCCGAAACGGATCCAGCTACCGACGCAGGTTTTCGCTACGGAAAGTGCCAAGTGGGACGCGATCGTCCGGGAAGTGATCGAGATTCACAAAACGGGAAGACCCCTTTTAATCGGCACCCGGACCATCGACAAGTCGATCCTGCTGTCCGAACACTTGAAAGCGGCGGAAATTCCGCATGAAATCCTGAACGCTTACCACGTTGCCGAGGAAGCGGAAATCGTGGCCAAAGCCGGCGAACGGGGCAAGGTGACCGTATCGACGAACATGGCCGGCCGGGGGACCGACATCAAGATTCCCGAGGATTTGAAAGCTCTCGGCGGCCTGCATGTCATCTGTACGGAAATGCACGAATCGGCCCGAATCGACCGCCAGCTTATCGGCCGCTGCGGTCGGCAGGGCGACCCGGGGACGTTCCGACAGTATCTTTCCCTGGAAGACGAACTCTTGGAGCGCGCCTACGGGCCCCGGCGGGCGAAATCATACAAAAAACGGGGGCAAAATCGTCCGAAAAGCCGATTCGACGGCTGGTTTTCACTTTTCGTCAAAGCACAACGAAAAATCGAACGAAAAAGTTTCCGCAACCGCAAAACGATGCTCTATTACGAAAAAGAACGTAAAAAAATCCAACGGGCCATGGGACAGGACCCGTACCTGGATACGCCGAATTAAGGCGCAAACGCTCCCCGCGCACAGGTTACCTGATAAATCGTCCACTCATTCTTTTTTTGGCGACATACTCTTGCCGCCATCAACGACAATGCTCCAATGTTCCCAACACATGAGAAACGGGCTTTGGTGAAAGATCCTGATTGGTCTGCGCCGTTTACCGTTGGTCGATAACTCAACCTTGCAGTTGGGATAGTTCCGCATTTTCATAAAAAATGACGGTACGTTTTGATGGACAACAGCTTTTGACGAAGCGGCCTGAGCCGCCGCGCTTACCACTCCTTCGTCAAAAAATGCGAACACACGCAACCTCTTGATCTCAAATGCTTAACACTTACAAAGATAGTTCGGTCTTCAAAAAAATGCAATATATACTTGACACGATGCCCTGTATGGTGTACATTCTCTTTAGGAAAGGAGGAGAGTGCTCATTAAAAATAAGAGAAAGGGGTGCTGTTGATGAAAAACAAGCGAATGAAAATCGCTCGCATGGAAGCTGATATGAAGCAGGAGGACTTGGCAAAAGCCGTAGGCGTTACCCGCCAAACCATCGGGCTCATAGAATCGGGAGAGTATAACCCTACATTGAACTTATGCGTAGCGGTTTGTAAGGCTCTCGGCAAAACACTCAATGATTTATTTTGGGAGGAGGAATCGAAATGAAAAGATCTGTCATGCAAGACGAACGAGTTTCCATGCAAAGCAATGAAGCGAACAGTGAGGCGTTCGGCATTTTAATGATCGTGCTTCTCTGCGCTGTTTTTGTACAATTGTTTTTACTCAACGCTCCCTTTAAGCAATACGCCGTTGAAGCGATATGTTTAGTCGGAATGTCAAAATACATTTTTGTACGGTACATCATGCTTGGCATCAATGTTTACAGCGAAGACAAGCTGGAGAGAGTCGGTTTGATCGTGAGAAGTATCATCGTGGGAATTACCGTAACGGCGGTTAGCGGTACTCTGCTTTATTCGAGAAATGGGGAGCAGTACCAAGGGAACGGCATTGGCTATTTTATCGTCATACTGGCGGGTACTTTTGTCGGCGTGTCTATTCTGTCGTATGCTGCATCGTATCCCCTTTACTATCTGAACAAGAAAAAACAGGCGGAAATTCAAAGGCGGTTGGACGAAGCCGAACAGGGCAAGTAGAAGTGTACAGAAATCATGACTGTGAGTTTCCCGTTATTGAGAAGGAAACCGGTTCGGTCCTCGAAGGCAAAGCGACGGTATCGGTTCATTCACAATCAAGCCTTTTTCGTTCATGGTGTCGAACCATTACACGCCGAATGACATATGTGGTAGTTTTCCATGTCCTTCAAGAATGGAATAGCGGGAGAGCCAAACTTTCTTACTACTTTGAATAGAGGCATCCGGTCGATGACTGTGACCACAGAGAAAAACAACGAGGTTGCCGGGAGTCGAAACTTCGTCATTCGGTTAGCGAGAATGGTGGTAAGCACTCCAGGGATTTCGCCGTTTCACGAAGCGCTTCATCGGCGATTCTTCTTCCACGGTTCGCGCTCAGCCGACACGGTTCGATTGATCCTTCTCCGGGTTTCTTCCGACATTGATCCGTAACCGCAGGTGACCATATGTACGTTCGGCAACGAATCCACGATTCCTGACGCGGCCTCCGTGAACCCTCGTCCGGAAAAATATAAGAGAGAAAGGTTTTCCCGACCCCGCAACCGTTCCAAGGATCGGTCCGTCAATCGAGTCGTTTCCGGTCCCTCCGAGAGTAGCAGGTGCGAGTAATTCTCCACCGGCAACAGGGCGAATTCCGCATCGGAAATACCTGTGGCCAAAAGAGCCAAGTCGCTAATCGTCGATATTTCCGCGATCAGCGTTACGTCTTCCGGTCGAAGCGGAATATTGATGAAACCGACCGATCGCAGATTATAAACGTCTTTGAGCAACGCCAAGTCATCCGGTGTGCCTTTCCATTGGTACCCGGTTTTACCGGCGTCACAAAAAACGGCGTACATTCCGTCATGAAAACTGCCGTGTTGGTAAAAAACTCGCTCGGCATAATCGTCATAACTGC
>JBEBTM010000189.1:0-8051 GCA_040393745.1 Thermogutta terrifontis
CCGAAAAATTTTCCCTTCTGGAATCCCGAGGAACATCAGCAACTGATTTCGCTGTAAAAATAGACTCTCATTGATTGGTCGTATAAGGGTGAGATATTTAGGCTGAGCATGAAAAGAGGCCGAAAAACACATGTCTTTCGGCCTGTATTGAATCAGAAAGTGACGACCGGCTTAGTATCGTCGATCGCGATTTCCGCTGAATTGGCGATTGCCTCGCGGGCGTTCTTCTCGCGGACGGGCTTCGTTGACCGTAAGGGTTCGCTCTCCGAGAGTGAAACCGTTCATGCCATTGATGGCCTCATTGGCTTCGTCGTGGTCGTTCATTTCGATGAAACCGAACCCTTTCGAACGGCCCGATTCGCGGTCGGTAATGATGTCAACTTGATCAACCGTGCCATAATCTTCGAATTGCGAGCGGAGATCGTTTTCGGTGGTTTTGAAAGAGAGGTTTCCAACGTAAAGTTTCATTTTAACTTACCTTATTGCCGTCTGAAAACATAAAATTGCGTGGAATCTTCCGATAAACGGCAACATGAAGAACCCCGGATACCGTGAACAGAGGAGGTATCATCCTAATATCCAGATAACAGATCGGACAAAGAGAACTGAATCACGTTTTGAACCGATTCCAACAGCACCAATCGAACAAAACGCAAAACATTCAGTCAAACAAGAGCTTTTATCTTCGACCATTAGAACAGAAGAATAAGTTCTGTCAATGGGTGGGAAATCAGCGGAGTTTCTTCTATTTAATGCCAAAAGAAAATTCTCGACGAACCTCGTCCCTCGTCTTATCGGCTAAAATGGTGTTCCTTTTTTTGATCTATTTCCAAGTAAGCGTGTTCGGTACATTTCCCTGATGCCTTATCAACTTTCTATTTCTCCGGAAAAAAAGTCAGGCAAAGCTGTTCCAAAAACGAATCGGGCGAATAGCCGCGATAATCCCTTTGGAATAAATAGGAATCGCCTTTGATCATGGCGTAAATCAACATATCGGCACGGAAAACGTTGTTCGCCTCGGCTTGTTCGTTTCCGGTCATTTCGTTGAATAACCCAACGATAATTTCGTGCATTTTATTGTAGACCGGAGTTTGCGTGATGGTATTCGTCCTCAAGTCGAACGTTCCGTCCTCAACCCCTGCCAGCAGTTCGATTTTTTTGTCCCGAAAACGAAGAAATATCTTTAATATATCCTTCAACCGTTTATCGGCCGGGTCGTCGTGACGACGACGCAAGTGTTTCTCGACACAATCGAAACACTCGTCCATGCTGTTTTCAATTAAATCCATGCATAGATCGCTTTTGTTCCGATAGCGGCGATACAGGGGTCCCGCTCCGATTTGGGCTTCAATTGCAATCTGATTCATGCTGACCTGATCGACGCCGTGTAGGTCAAAGAGTCTCTGCGCCGTTTCCAGTATCCGTCGACGGTTTTCCGCGGCGTCGCTGCGTTCGACCCTGCCCTTTTTATCGCGTGAGTGGCTCATCTCATCAAAACTCCTCCCCAAAAATATAAAATCCCACTTGACAACCGGAGTCATCTCCGGTTATATTAAGCGGAGAGCTTTCCTGTTCATTGATTCTATCAAAAAAAAGGTGAAATTCAAGCAAAGGGGAAAAATATTATGAAAAACGATCAACGCAGAAATTTCTTAAAAAAAGCCGCACTGGGCATTTCGGGAGTTGCAGGGATTTCGTTGCTTTCACAAACAGCAAAAGCCGGTGAAACGTCGATTCCCAAAGGAAAAATCATCGCTTTGAATACAAGCCACCGAGCCGGAAAAACCAGCTTCGCGTCGCTCAAGATCGTCCTTGATTCCGTTCAAAAAGTCCTACCGGAAGTCGAAAGCGAAATCATCGAGCTGGCGAATCTCGACTTCGGTTTTCCCATCTTCGATGGAACACAACCGAAAGACGACTTGGACGAAGTGATCGAAAAAATCACCGCGCTGGACTGTCGCGCCATCGTGATTGCTTCGCCGGTGTATTTTGCACTTCCGACGGCCCGGTGTGTCGCGTTCATTGACCGTTTGAGCGACATGCGTCGAACTTGGAAACTGAAAAACAAGATTCTCGGCCTCGTGACCGTTGCCAACGCTCAGAACTCCGGCCAGGAAACCGTGCTGCATTGCCTGCACAATTCGCTTGTCACGTTGCAAATGATTCCCGCCGTGGACGCTCCTCCGACGGCGCATTGGGGAGCCGCGCTTTGGAACCGGACCGACAGCATCGAAGCGGACAGGCAAGGAAAGGAAACGGCTATAAATCTTGGAAAACGGATTGCCGAGTTGATCCAACTGATTGCGTAACCAAACGTCAGATATTATTACGAAAGGAAAATACCATGCAAAAACAAAAGGATCTTTTTTCCGACATTACGCAAGTGATACGTGATGCGCTGGGTGCGAGACTGGCTCCTTCGGCCGTTACGTTTATGGACATTCTCGCCGATGATATTCTGTTCGAATTTCCCTACGCCCCGCCAAACGGGGTTAAAAGCGTAAGGGGTAAAGCCGAACTTGCCGAATATCTGTCGAAACTGGACGGTACCATTTCCGTTGAATCCATGACCCTGGAGCGATGCATCTTGGAAGATTCAACGAATTCGGCAGTCCTTGAAATCTCCTGCCGTGGCTTCAATCCCAAGACGGGACATCGTTACGACCAGCGTTATGTGTCCGTACTGACGTTGCGCGACGGGCACATCGCCATTTTCCGCGACTATTGGAATCCACTGGTGATGATAACTTCCGTCAAGGGAGAAACGGCATTAAATGAATTCTTGGAACAAGAGTAAAGCAAGCCATTCGCCGTACAAGACCTCGATATACCACTCGTTATTATGAATTGCACTGGTACGACCTCAAACGTGGCCGACGATATTGTGAGAAACATAGGGTACTTCCAGAAAACGGATTTCTTCCTCGCTCAAAGTGACCGAGGTTGCGGCCACGGCGTCATCAAGTTGGAGCATTTTCGTTGCGCCGATCACCGGGGCGACCACCGGTGACTTGTGCAGCAGCCATGCCAAAGTGATTTGCGTTCGTGGGAGTCCTCGCTCCTGCGCAATTTTCACAACACGTTCCACGACTAATTTGTCCGCTTCGGCGGTTGAGCCATATTTGGATTTGGCGACTTTGCTCTTCATCGAGCGCCCATTTATGGACCCAGTTTTTAGCGTCCCCGAAGCTCATGCAGCCGAGACAGATCGGTGAAACATCCATTCCCGTATTGCCGAATTTAACGTATTGCATTTCATTTTCTCCTTGATTGTGTTACTGTTACTTGATTTCAATCCGTTGGTGCCAATCGGCAAGTTCTTTTTGCGAAGCTCCAGTTTTGTTTCCGTAAAAAGCGATAGCCTCCAAAACGCGGGATTCCCAACTCTTTGTCGCAACGGGTAAATTGATGGGGATGTACGGTGGCATGATGGGCGACGACCTTTCCGGATGTTTTGTTCGGTACGGTCATCGATTTTCCATGACCCCGAATCGCCTTGCGACCGCCTGGGTCGTCCCGGAAACGACATTGGCATGGAACATCCGCGAAGGGGTTGTTGCGTCGGCAAGTTACTTTGGTCGTTTTGGCGAAAAATATCATGAAAACGCCGGAAGCGTCGGACTCAATCTCTATTGGTAGGAACGGAAAAATAGTTAATGAAAAAAAATTCTGATTGGTCCGTTTTACGAACACGAACGTATGATTACCGATGTCAAGAGTCTGATTCTATATAATTACGAAAATATTATATGCTCGCAAATTGGTGTGCCGAAAAACGTGCCGTCAAAATTTCCCTCATATTCTATGATTTTCCACTATTTTATGTTTCTAAAAAGCGGAAATATGCTTGCATATTTCGCGGAACCCTTGACCTTTAGTACGTTTAGCGCAAAGAGGCGTTGTTTTCTTCCTATAGCCTGTTAATCCGTAGGTCGAAGGTTTGAGTCCTTCCCGGGGAGCTTTAAGGTTTTGTGACTCAAAGAGTTACAAAACCTTTCTTTTTTGGTGAAGATGCAAAGCATCTTTCGTTGGTCCAAATTTTGACGAACGTCTGTTAGCGTTTTTCATCAATTTGCAGTATAACCATCTTTCCAACGGATTCTTGATCCGTGGCTCGGGACCGAAAACCGACGTCACCAGCCCGGAAACTTGCCCTCGTTGTCGCGACAGTTTCGTCGTGCCGCGAACCGTGGCGAACTTCGGAATTCGGGCCAAGCCTGCCCGGAATTGCCGACATGGCCGAACGTCACGGCAGCCTATCGAAAAAAGAAATCCAAGAGCAATGGGAAGGATATTCCGCCGCTGAGCACTAAAAACGCCGAGGCCATCGGATGCCAGAGCCAAGGGGAGTAGATTCCTTTTTGGTACTTTTCGATTTCCTCAATCACGGTTTGAACCTGTTCCGGCTTGACGGTCATAACGGGCTCCTCTGGGGAGATTATTATCAGCTTCGATTGAACTCCTTGCCGCTTATCGCCATTGGCACTTTGGAGTTCGACCAGTTGATTTTTCAGGTCGGCAATCAGATTCTTGCGAAGTTTTCTGGCCTCGACATAGAGTTTGTAGACGGGAACGAAGATCAGTAAGGCGATGATCAATCCATAACAGAGACGTATGGTCTCGCCCCGTCCAAAATTTTCAATAACACTGATTCGGGCAACCGTCAGGATGAAAAGCAAAATAGTTGGAAGCCAAACGAGATTTTTAGTGATATGCGTCCATTCACCGATCATTTTGACGACACGATAATGTTCGGAATTGTCGATGGAGAAAGTCCTGACTTCATTTTCCTTTCGAGGCAACAACTGGTGCGGCGAAATTTTTGAGATAAACTGTTTGCTGAAAAGACTATCGGCAACGACGATGCACGCCAGGAAATTCAGCATCATATATGCTCCGACGATGCCGCAAACGACGAAGAAAAAACCCACGCCTATTCCATCCCCGCGAAAATCGGCCCAGTGGGATTGGTACAACATGAAACCAAGGAATATTCCCGCGAAAATAAAGGCGATCGAGAAATACCAGAGCATCTTGAGAAATCGATCGTTCGAGCCGACACAGTATTCCTTCCATGCATTCCACAGCGATTGTTTCTTGTCGCCGTCGGTCTTGAAGCATTCTTCGATATATTCCTTTTTCGTCTTTCGCGATTCCTTTTTCTCTTCTTTGTTTTTCCATGCATTTAAGCCATGGCTTATCGATTTACCGAAACTTCGCAACAGAGGGTACTTTCGAATGTCCAGAAGAATCTTTCTCTTGTTTTTCGTTGGCCATGAACCAACTTCGTTCGGAAAAACGTTTTTTGACACGTCGACGGAAATTTTCTGGGAATTTCGTGCCGCAATAAGAAGGAATGTCAGACCGAGATAGAAGGCGGTGCAGTGTACGAGAAATAGTGGCCAGGAACTGGTGCCTTCCCAAAGTGAAAACGGTTCGCCGCCATTGATGACCGAAGAATCGCAATAGGCAATGACGCCGATGGCCGGAATAACAATAATGAGCATGAGAACAACAGGAATCCAGCCTAATTGTTCTCTTAAGAGTCGGCCATGAGGATACAACTCCGGAGGATGAATCTTGTCGGTCCATGTACGAAAGAACAATTCTTTCGCGAGTTTGAACTGCCCGGTCGCCAGACTAATTCCGCTCGCCAAAAAAACGAACAGGATGATCCACCATCCATTCTCTAGTAGAATATCCAGTCGGCTTTTCGTCAATCGCGGCGAAAACGGGTGCAAGGATGCTTGGGGCTGATCGTTCCCGTTGAAGAAAATAACTTTGTTTTGCTCATACACATCGGCCCACGATTCTAAATATTTGTATCGATCTGGTTGATCTTCAGTTAGTGGTTTATATTCCGTCGGCGACTCCATGGTCAGATCGACGGGGTTATACCAACCGATCTCGAAAATCCTGGGCAGGCTTTGCTGTTTTAAAAAACGATCATTCGCGGAATCCGGGTTTTTATCGTCCACGGCGGTGAGAATGGCGTGAAACAGGGCCGTCTGATAATTGCCGCGAAACGGCGGCGTCTTTTTCTGGATGTTCGGATGAAGCGAGAAACCGTAAGAGGAAGCGATGAGCAAACCATGGGCCGTACGGACCGAATCCACGTCGAGATATTGGGCGTCGAGATCTGTCGTGAAAAACAGCGCATCCGGAAACATCGACCGAAGCGACTGGAGCAACATCAGTTTGTCGTAGGTGTCGCTTCCGAGAATCCCGATGGCAAAAGGTCTTGAATGCTTATTGTTGATATCCATCGTCAATCGGGCAATGTAATCGAGCTGATTGTTTCCCAGCGGCGGATTCGTATGCTTACCCTGCGACCAACGATTCAAGAGTTTGACAAGATCTTTCTCGCTCTGTGACGGCGACGCGCCGGAAAGCCGCTTGTCCTCCTTGGCGCTGGCCTCCGCCGCCGTCGTGCCGTCGATGCCGCGAAGATAACCGTATCGATAAAATTCGTATCCGCCTTTGTATTCACTTTTAGCAATGTTCACAAATGCTTCCGGCAATTCCCGGCCGTATGTCGTGTCATGTTCGGAGAGCAGGATGACATCCCGTGTTCCCCATGACCAATTGCGCAATTCTAATTCCCGATGTATCGCCTGCATCAGCATTTCGTCTGAGGAGATCAGGTGATGGATACGCAGCAACTCACCACCTGTTTCGCTCAACGCAGAATCGTTTTTTTGATTCGTTGCCGAATAATTGTAAAAGACCAGTTTCGATCCGCATGATTTTTTAAGACGCGGATTGCCGTCGTATATTTTCGCTTCCTTTTGAATTCGTTCCAACGTCGTCGAACTATACGGGCCGATGATCTGAAACGCCATGTCATTCGCCGTTCCGGAGATTTTTTTACGAGCCTCGGCGATTTGACGCCGTAAAAGATTCAGAAGCATCAGCGGAGCCGGGGAAAAGGCGTCTTCGTCGATCCAGAGAACGAGAACGCTTTCTTTTTTTTCATCATCTTTATTTTCGTCTTTTTTATACAATTCGTAGGGTACGGGAATTTCCGACGCGACTTCCGTTTGCCAGAGGCCTCTCAGCTTATTCCACTGGAAGTTGCCCTTGCTGTTTTGCGGTCGCGTATGAAACAAAAAACATCCGATATGATCGGCATCCGTCGGGATGTAACCGGCCTCCGACATGCCGTGGGCGAGAGCGACGCGGTAGCGAATCCGTCGCTCCGCCTGGTCCTGGTAGGGTTTGCCGGGAACCATCACCGCAAAGATCCGAAAGCTGTTCAGTGCATCTTCGACCGATTTTTTGTTCAAGTCAATCGGGCCATATCTGTTTCGGAGTCGTTCCAGACAAGGGCAAATAGCCGCCAGGATGGAGTCGTTTTTGAACCAATCCTCCGATTCCGATCCGAGCAGTCCGTTCCAAAGCAATTCGTAATAGGCGTCCCCGTATTTATTGAACGAGGAATGATCTTTTTGCGGCGTTGAGAATCCCTCAACCTTGAAAGAAAGTTTCACGTTACCGGCCTCAAGGGTTGTCGTTTGAGCAACAGGCCGGACGCTTTCCGATTCTCGTTCCTTCTGCATGACGCGGGCCGACTCAAAAGGATCTTGCCAGAGACGCGACAAGCGTTTCATGTGGCCTTGATCCTGTTCGATTCCCGTATTACCCTGAGGACGCTGGCTTTTTATCGGCGGTTGAACCAAAAGAAAACCGCCGGCCAAAAGGGTCAAGACCATTCCGGCATTGAAAATAAGACCGATTGAATTGCGCTCGCCCATGGATGTAAAACAGAGAAAAAAAGGAATCAATGACCATCCATGAGAAAAATAACAATCCTTTTTCGAGACTTAATTCTAAAAATTTTAATAAATATCACTTGACAAGGCAAGACATACATTCTCTGGTAAATAGTGATCTATTGAAAAAAGTTCCGATTTTGTGGTTTTTTTCATATTTTCGGTTTTTGTTACGCAGAACCAACCAAGAAACAAAAAAAGCCCGCCGGGACGTGAGTCCCGACGGGCGCTGTAGTTTTCAGGTTCTCAATCAGGCGATTTTCTCGTCGTCAGACTTCG
>JBEBTM010000190.1:0-7997 GCA_040393745.1 Thermogutta terrifontis
GAGTCCGATTCATTCGTGGTTTGCACGGCAAACGACATTTCGAAATTGCCTCCGGAATTCTGTCGTGCGGAAAGGTTCGATGGTATTTTTTTTGTTGATTTGCCGGATAAATCCTCTCGAAACCAGATTTGGGACATTTACGAACACCAATACGGGTTTGAAAATCCGACTCGACCTGATGATACCGATTGGACAGGTGCTGAAATTAAAGCTTGTTGCCGTTTAGCAAAACTACTTGATGTTTCGCTCAAGGAAGCGGCTCAAAACGTCGTTCCGGTGGCTGTAACGGCTTCGGAATCGATTCGCGCTTTACGAACATGGGCATCAGGGCGATGTCTTGATGCCGCCCGTCCCGGCATTTATCAATACCGGCAATCGCCTCGTAGAAATATTCGCCGCACCGACCCGCCTTCCGGTTCGGTCGCATGACAAACAATATCGCAACATTATAACACAAGAGGATCACAAAATGTCCAGAACACTCGAAACACCGACAAACATGGCCTACTCTTTCGGAGCCGAATTGCAGGCTTCGATGGCGGCGGTCCGATTACAAATTCGTTGGTTTGGTGTAAGCCGAAGTGCCGCAATGTCCCAGAAATTTCAGGTCGCGAACATGTTCGATGCCGAAACGAAATTTCTCTCGCTCCGTAAAAGACTTTTCGACACGACCCATCCGTCTTGGCGAAAGCTTCTCGGCGTCCGGTACAATATTTTGAATTTTTGGAAACATTCCTCACTTCCTTTCCCTGAACCGGGAATCAGACTTGTTCGTCGACGAAATCTTGATACATTCACAAATAACATATATTCGTTGCGAAATGATCTTCGTGATGCGGAACGGGAACTCGACAACCATTTCGACTAACTGAAGGAAGCGCCAAGGATTCGCCTCGGTCGGATATACAATTCAAACGATTATCCTCATTCGATGATCGGCATGTTCGATGTCGCGGTCGATTTTCCCAGCGTGGAGCCTCCGGAATATCTGCGCCATTTATCTCCTTCGCTTTACAGGCAGGAGTCCGAACGGATTCGTAACCGATTCGATGAAGCAGTACGTTTGGCAGAGGAATCGTTTCTCGGAGAGTTGTCAAAGCTGGTCGAACATCTGACGGACCGGCTCTCCGGGGGTAATGATGGGAAACCAAAAATCTTTCGGGATACCGTCGTTACGAACCTCGTGGACTTTTTCGAACGGTTTCGACGATTGAATATCGGATCGTCCGAAGAATTGGACAAGATGGTTGATGATGTAAGGCGAATCGTAGGCAATACAAGCGAAGGGGAATTGCGCAACAATGCAAATCTTCGCCAGCATGTCGCTACGAAGTTGTCGCGTGTGCAATCTCAGCTTGACGGCCTCATGGTCGACCGTCCCCGCAGAAACCTTATTCGACGAAATGGAGCAAACAATGGAAATCGTGATTAAACCCAACGGTGTATTTATGGGGATTTATTCGGATCAACTCGACTATGGAAAATTGGGCAGACCGCAAATTCGACGAGCCTCCTATGTCGAACCGGATGAAACCGGGCGTTGGTACGCCGACATGTCGCCTGTCGACGGCCCGAAACTCGGTCCCTTCTGTAAACGCCATGAAGCGATTGATGCAGAACTTGAACATTTGAATCTCATGCTCGACGATCAGCAGGTTTCACTATAATTGCACGATAATAAATGCGGTTCATTTATTGACTTAATTATCCCCTGTGGTAAAATTAAGACATAAAGCAAACGCTTTCACATCTTAACTTTAGAGAAAGAGATAAGAACATGGGCATTAAACTCAATGTTGGAATTTCGAAGAAAATCGGTCTCCCGGATTACGGCTCGGCAGGATCGCAATGTAACCTCGAAATTAAACTCGATTCGTCGGCACTCGACCATCCCGAGGAATTCCATCGCCGGGTCCGGGAGGCTTACGCTGCCTGTCGATCAGCGGTCGAGGATGAACTCGGCAACCACCGCGCAAGAGCGAATCGAGACACGCGACCGACCACCGCACCTAAAACCGAGTATCGTAATTCGACTCCACCGGAGCGCAACGAGAATCGCTTTCCGGTGTCGGCGAAACAGTTGGATTTCATCGGCAAACTGTCGAAAGGAATCAAAGGACTTAGCGCTCGAAAACTCGACGAGTATTGCCAGCATACGTTTGGCAAGATCTCGACGGAACTCTCGTCGCAGGAAGCGAGCAAACTGATCGAATCTCTCAAAGACGCGAAGGCGGGAAAGGAGCTGGCATGACCTCGTTGTCGATCCTCGATTTTTTGAACATACCACAAACGCCACAACAGGTTCGAAGCTGTGTTTCAGCCTCGAAACTCAACCTCTGGCTCAAATGTCCGTTGGCTTTTCGTCGGCGGTACATCGACGGCGTTCCTTCGAGCATGACACCGAGCCTTTTCTTCGGCAAAGTCGTCCATGACGTTTTGGACGGCATTTATCGCTGTGCAATGCTTCAAAGCTATGCAACGGAAGACGATATTCCTGGCTTCGTGGACGTTGCTTGGAATCGAGCCATGAATTCGGAGCCTTGCGATTTCGAGGACGAAACGAAGGAATTGAAGTCGAAAAATCTGGTCGTTGACATCGTTCGTGCTTATCTGTCCGAAATCGACATTGTTTCTGAAAAACCGATTGCGGTTGAGGAAAAGTACAACGTGCCGCTTCTCAATCCCTTGACCGGAGAAGATTTCGGCATCACTTTGATCGGCATTACCGATCTGATCCTCGAAGGCGCGAGCGGTCCCGTCATTGTCGATTTCAAAACGGCGGCTTCCGCTTCTATGAACTGCGAATTGCAGCATGAATTGCAATTGACGGCTTATTCCTATCTGATTCGGCATGTTTTCGGACGAAAAGAGTCGTCGCTACAAATCCGACAACTTGTGAAAACGAAGACTCCGAAAATCGTCACGCATTGCTATCCGGCGCGGAGTGACGAGCATTTCAGTCGGTTCTTCGGAATCGTTCGGGAATATCTCGAATCGCTGGATCGCGGCGTATTCAATTTCAGGCCGAGCTGGAATTGCAGCATGTGCGAACATTCCGGCTCTTGCGTCTCTTTTTTGTCCACATCCTCAAATAATAAGGAATCGAAAGAATGCCATTCCCCATCGTTCGTTTTTGGCGGTTGATCCCGCCGCATCGATACAAATACCTCTGGCTGATTTACATAAACGGCATTGACATTACCGTACATTGTCAGCAGTCGTTGATCGGTTTACGAAGCAGAAAATTCAGCTTGGGCGCAAGAGACGGTTACGCAGAACCGGCGCCGATTGAATTGAACGAGTGCGTTGCGCCGTACTATTATATCTGTGGCGGCGGTTTGTCGTATCAGGAAAATCTCCACATCGCTTTTCGTTACAAAGAGAATCACTCTTTCGAAGTTCAAACACCGCGAGAGTATTGGATTATCGACCACGCCGAGCGGATCGAAATTTTGGAATCGTATATTGACAAAAGCGATTCGAATTACAGCGATGATTTGTTTCGACGCTGCCGGAACTGGCAGTTTGCCCACTTTGTCAAACGAGAGCTTGAAAAAGAAAAGCAAGAGGGACAGGGACTTTTGCCGAATTTCCTGATATAATCGATGCAAACAGGCCGCTTTTTTTCTTCCGTCTTTACATTCCATGACTTCCCATCTTGACGAACACACGCTTCGCCTCTTTACCACCGCGCGACTCGATGAAGAACAGGAAACCCTTGTCGAGTCGCACCTGAAGAAATGCCCGGAATGCTTGAAACGGCTTCACGATCTGGAATTGAAGGAGCCTGGACGATTGCTCAAAGAAATCAAATCGCTTCGTCTTGATGATTCGGCGGCTTCGGAAACGATTGCTCTCGATGCCGATGAGAAAAGGCCTGAAAATGACGATTTTATTCCGGGCGATTTGGTCGGCGGAAATTATCGGCTCGAAAAGCAACTCGGTCGCGGCGGCATGGGCATTGCGTGGAAAGCCTTCGACGTGACCGCCCAACGTCCTGTCGTGCTGAAATTCGTTCCAAAGGAGATACAACACATTCCCGAGGCGATGTCTTCGGTCCGGGAATCGTTTCAAAAAGTCCATGCCTTGCAGCACCAGCACATCTGTCCGCTGTACGGACTGTTCGATGATCCGAAGCACGGTTTTTTTCTCGTGATGAAGTTTATCGACGGTTTGACCCTGAACGAACTACGAAAGCAATATCAAGAAAAAACCGAAACGATTTCGCTCGATAAAACCATTCAAATTCTTGCCGCTATCGCCGATGGCCTTGATTATGCCCATCGTCAAAAAGTCGTTCATCGGGACATCAAGCCACAAAACATCGTTATCAGCCCGAAAGACGGTGTGCAGATCATCGATTTCGGACTCGCGGACGAAATTCGTGAAACCCTGTCTCGCTCTGAAAATATCGGTGTCAAACGAATTTCTGGTACTCGCTCTTACATGGCACCGGAGCAATGGGAGGGCAAGCGTCAAGATGCCAAAACGGATCAGTACGCCCTTGCGGTCACGGCCTACGAACTCCTTGCCGGACATGTCCCGTTCAGTTCAAACGATACGGAAATCCTTCGAAATTGCGTTCTTCATGCGTTGCCTGACCCGATCCTTGGCCTGCCGTTCCATGTCAACGCCTCTCTACTCAAGGCTATGTCGAAAAAACGCGAAGATCGTTTCGGGAATTGCGCTGTCTTTGTCGACGCTTTGTCGAACAAGTCTTCAAAAACGAAACCGAATTTCAAAATACATATTGCGCTGACGTTGATAGTCGTTTCGATTTTGATTCTTTCCGTTTTCTTTTCGATGCGTTCGCCGTCGAAACCGGATGTTCTTGAAAACAATATCGTTGCGAATACAAATGTCGACGACCTGCAAGAGAGTGTTGCTGAAAAAGAATTGGACATGGAAACGGAGCCGCCAGTAACGATTAACTCGATTGACGATTTTTTGGCAACGAGCCGGGAACCGCTTGAAATTCCGGCACGAAAGACCGATCCTGTCGTAAAAATCATTCGGATGTGTTTGGAAATTGACGCCGACGGCAAGGGACGTTTTTTCGTAAAGAAAGGTTCGTCAACGGACACCCTCGAAGGTTTTCCCGGAACATCATTTTCGACCGATCTCTTTTCCGGCGCTCAGACTTATCACGGTGAAAACGGGATGGGACGTGTCTTTTTCGACCTGCGTGATACGACATGGGACAGATCGTGGCGAGGAGTTGGGCGAATGCGAAGCTGGTCGCGCTTTCAAATTTACAGTTACGGTCCCGGTGTTGGGCTTCAAACAAAAAGCGGCGGTTTGCGAATCGAAATGCCTACGAGTGTCACTACAGCCATATCCAATCGAGGCTACGGAGTCGGTCTCGGAAAAGGTCGCTTGCCCTGTCGGATCACCGTTGAGGTTCTCGACCAAGAGGGAAAGTTGCCGGATATCGAAATGGAACTGGTTCAGGTCGGAAAAACGGAAGGTCTCTTGAAAAGCAGTTTCATTCGCGGCTCCGCGATTGTCGAAGCCAATGGAAAACTTCGAGCGGGAGGAAGTTTTACGGTTCCCAATGAATGGGACCGGGTTTACCATCTGGACGGTGTCAATCTGAAAGGAGTCGATACGGATTATTTCAAGGAATTCCAATTGCCGCAGAGCATGGTCGAAGACGTCAATCATGTCGTACAATATTTAAGAATTCGAAAAACACAAATCGGTTTTGATCCGCGATATGAAAGCGGCGACATGGCTTTTGAAGTGATTTCCTTTGATATTTGGGGACGTTTCGGCGGCAACACCGGCTTGATTGTCGCGGAACAGGAAGGGGTTCCCGTTGTGCAAGCGATTGAGCCTTATGATGAGCGATTGCCGAGCAAAAACGAATGGAATCCTGCAAACGGCCTGAAAGTCGGTGACCACATCGTCCGCTTCAACAGCGAAAAATTATCCGCAACGGAAATACAGAGACGGCTCGACAAGCTGAATTTCGGCGATCTCGTGAAAATTGAAGTTCTTCGGGATGGACAACCGATGACGTTCAATTTTCATGCGGAATAGCGATTCACATTCCATCGGGCAAGTCGTCTTCGATGCCAAAATTTTTATATTCCGAACGTATTCGTTTCAATATTCTGTTTTTTACTTGCCGTGCAAGTTCGCCGCTGACGCCCATGATTTTGCCCACTTCGGTCGAGTTTTTCTCGGCATTGACAAAGAGAGTGAAAATTTCCCAATCACGCTCGGAGAATTTCGCTTGGATCGTTTTCAGCATTTGGCGCAACAGTAATTGTTTTTCGTTCGGCTCTTCCTCCAACTCGAAATTCATACGGTACGTTTGTTTGATCGGTCCCGAATCGGACATGAGGCGGTCGACATCTTTACGTTTTTCGTACTTTTCCAGAATGTTATTGATAACGTTGGTCGTAATGACCCGCAGCCATGCCCGAAAGGAGCGTCCTTCACGATGAATATCGAAATCCTTGATGGCTCTGGCGGCCCGAAAAAAGACCTCTTGGGAGGCATGCTCCTTCATCGAACTCTGTTGATGTTGAGATTTGCGGTATCAAATCGAATACGTATTTTATGCTGATGCACTTGTCGTTTTTCATATTTGCTCCCATCTCGACGATTATTCTTTGGATTTTGGCGAAGGACAAGGATTCGAGAGCGAACATTCACGGTAAAAACATCGTCAATGCCTTTATCAGCTACAACATTTACGCCATCATCATGGTGGTCGTTCCCATGTCGCTGCTGACAGGAATGGCGATGATGGAGGTGGACCGGAACACACGTCGCGTGATGCAGGAAGCCGAAAGGGATGCGGATAAAATGATGGAGCAAATCAACAAAGATGTTGAAAAAATGATGAGAGATTTTTCGCCCTAATCGATTTTTGTCGGAGAATCATTTTTATTGCATTTATGAGAATTTTATAAGATGGAGGTATTTATGGGCATGCTTTTGATATTTGTCTTAGCGATTCTTTCGCCAATTATTTTTTCGATTTTTATTTTAGTTTCTGTAATTCGAGTTGCGATCAAAGCAGGAAAAGGTGAGGTCATGCCTTACCCGCTGGCAATTCGATTCTTTAGAATCGAGCCATCGAAGGGAAAATCTCGAAAAAATCGCTGATTCAAAAATTCGTCAGAGAATATGCTTTTGTTTGAATATTCTCGTTAAACTTTCATCTCAAGGAGCCTATCCTGCGGAATGCGAACATTTGGGAGAATTTGTTTTTCTGACCACAGTCGTCGACCTATCTGGATCGAATTTTCAATAAATAATATTTGACTCAAAAATGATCCGTGTTAAAATCAGATAGGAAAACGCATGATTCACAACCTCTCTCGGGCCCCAGTCCATGCAACAACAAAT
Organism: Thermogutta terrifontis; assembly: GCA_040393745.1. Lineage (GTDB taxonomy): Bacteria > Planctomycetota > Planctomycetia > Pirellulales > Thermoguttaceae > WRKP01. The sequence continues at coordinate 7,363 of JBEBTM010000190.1, forward strand.
TTCTCCAACTGATTTCTGTGAGATCGAAACGCTCGAAATCGTCGCCGGTGCCGATTTGATTTCTTGCCTCAGTTCAAAAACCGATATGACGGATCGCCTTGATCGGATTAGGCATGAAATAGCTTTGGATACGGCTCTTGTTCTCCCTAACATCTTTGTACGAGAATCATCCTGTTTGGAAAAAACGGAATACGAATTTCTCATCAACGGAAAGACCGTCGTCAAAACAAACATCTATGCGGGTCGTTACCTTGCCTTCGACCCCGGCGACGTCACCGAAACCGTGAACGGCATTGAAGCCGTCGATCCGATCTTTGAAACCTCCGCTTTGTGGATAGAAGAAACGCAGAAGGAACAAGCGATAGATGTTGGTTATATCGTGATCGATACGGCCGAGATCATTTTCAAGCACTTTGAGGAGACGATCCGCAAACATGTCGAACAAATGCTCGTGTCGACGGTATAAAAAGATAGCGGATTCACAAAAAACGGCAGATAAAGTTGCATCGGATAAAGAGTAGATGGCGGGGTGTCCCGTCAAACAAGCAACTTTCTATCTGGAGAATTTTATCATGTCGGAAACAAAAGAAATCGTATCGAAAAATGTCGAATCCATGACCGTCCGTTTGCGTCAA
>JBEBTM010000191.1:0-7852 GCA_040393745.1 Thermogutta terrifontis
TTTCGCCGCCCGGCGTTCCGTCGAAACCGGCGAATTTCAGGCTTTCGACACCGGGAATTTCGCCAACCTGCTCTCGCCATGCGTTCAGAATTTCCATGCTTGATAAATTTCGTCCGGAAATCGGCGTCAGACAAACCATGACCCGACCCATGTTACTGCCGCCGAGCGGGCTGTCTTCGTCAATATTGCCGACCGAGGAGATGATGATGTCAGCGGCCTTGCCTTTTTCTGCAGCAATAGATTCACCGTCAAGAGTTTTGATGGCGGATTCGATTTTTTGTACGGCACTTATCGTTTCCGCAGCAGGCGTTCCGTCGGGAAAAACGATATCGGCGTAAACGATGAAGGAGTCTTCTTCCGGAAACGCGGTGAATTTGACCAGACCGCCCACAACCATACCGACAGCCAAAAGCATGACGCAGCCCATCAAGGACAAAAACAGTAATGGGCGTACAAGGAAACATCGTAAGACGGGCGAATAAGCTCTCTCGATAAAGCCTTGAGTCAGTCGGTTGACGACTTTGTTGCAATGTCGGGAAAACGTATAAAACCGTGAGAAAGGATACAAAAAGAAATCGACAACACGTTTTGCGCTACGCCGAATCGGTCCGGTCGCCGGTGTTTTTTCCGTTTCTTGCGCCTGATTGTCGTGCGAAAGGTGTACCGGCAGTAAAAACAGACTGTCAAACAGCGAAAACAAGAGCGTGACGATGACCACCGTGGGAACGATGGCCGTGAATTTGCCGATCATGCCGGGCAGAAAAAGCAGCGGAGCAAATGCGATACAGGTCGTGAACACCGAGGAAATGACTGATGGGGCCATCTCCGCCGTTCCGTCCACGGCGGCGCGTACGAAATCCTTGCCTTGTTCCCGATGATGGTAAATATTCTCGCCGATGATGATGCCGTCGTCGACCAGGATGCCGAGCACCATGATGAAAGCGAAAATGGACATCATGTTCATCGTCTCATCCAGCCCGAAGAGCACGCAACCGGCCCCGAGCATCGCCATCGGCACCCCCAACGCAACCCAGACGGCTAGTTTCAGGTCGAGAAACAGGGCGAGGCACACCACGACGATCAGCATTCCCTGCCAACCGTTTTCCAACAAAACGTCGAGCATTTCCCCGATGTCTTCCGACATGTCGGCCACGGTAACGACTTCGTAACCTTCGGGCAGAAACGCCGGTGCTTCTTCGCGAACGAATTTTCGTGCCTTTTCGCAAAGGGTGAGCATGTCTTCGGCCCGCGTCTTACTGATCGTCAGCGTGATACCGGGACGACCGTTGATCTTTTGGATCATGGTCGTATCGAGAAAATCGTCACGGACTTCGCCGAGATCGCGAATGCGGAGAACCAAACCGTCCGGTGTCGTCAATACGGGAATTTCCGCGATGTCCGCGCCCTGATTCTTCTTGGCCTTGCCTCGGAGAAGAATTTCCTCGGATTCGGTACGTATCGTGCCACCGGGAATTTCGATGTTTTGCCGACGGACGATCCCCGCGACGTCTTGAAGCGTCAAATTGTATTCGCGGAGTTTTTGCTCGGATATTTCTATGTCGATTTGGTAATTCCGGACACCGCTGAGATCGACTTTTTTGAATTCGGGATGCTGCAATAACTTTTGCCGCATCGACTCCGCCGTTTCACGCAACAGAAGCTCGTTTTCCGGATTCGCGTAAAACTCCTCAGTGGAAACGTCCGACGGCGCCGTGATCCCGATCATGAACGCATGGGAACGAATCGCTTCCAGGGCGATTGTTTTGTTTTCGACAAGGTGCGGAAAACTCGGAATCCGGTCGACGGCGTTGCGGACTTCGTTCAGCGTCTTTTGCGTATCTTTAACGTAGGTCTCCAGTTCCAACGTGACGATCCCCATTCCCTCGACGGCGCAGGAGGTCATTTTCCGGATACCCTCGATGCCTTGCACCTCCTCTTCAATTTTCTGGCAGACGCCTTCCTCGACCTCTTCCGGACTGGCCCCGGGATACGGTACGGATATCGTGATGATCTCCATATCGAACAGCGGCACCATTTCACGCCGCATCGATGAGAAACAGTAAATTCCCAGTACGACAATGCCCAAAAGGAGCATGTTCATGCCCGGCGTGTTGGAGATCGCCCATCGGATCATCGGTTTCATCGCCGACCTCCCCTCTGGATTGACGCCGTCGACGTGTCGCTTGCTTTGACACGTTCCAAAACACGAACGGCCATTCCTTGCTGCGGATGAACAAGCGGCGAAACGACGCAAAGCGATGGTGAATCATCGTCCGAAGGCAATCGAATGATGGAAAAATCCTTGTTTCTCTGGACGACTTGCACGTCACGGATTTCAAGTCGCTCGCCACCGACGGTGTAGATTTTGTTCCCGCTCCGCATGGCGGCCGTCGGGATTTGCCAAAGCGAAACGCCGGAATCGACGTGAATGGAAGATGTAACGTAAACACCGCGAGCAAGAACGGGCGGTCGCATTTCGTATTCCGAGCCAGAATCGAGAACGCTTTGAGGATTGGAAATCTCGATTCGCACGGTTGCGGTCCTGGTCGCGGCGTTGATGCCATGCCCATCGTATCGGGAAAGCTTTCCTTGCCAAGACCAGGTTCTGCCTTCGACGGTCCAAGAGACGATCGCGTCCGTTTCCGGAATTTCGTAACTGGACTTCGCGATGTTTTCATCCGTTTTTCGGCTGTTCTGTTGCAACCAGAGCCAATAGAGTACTTTCGTCACGTCCTCAAAAACGAGCAGCGACTGGCCGACCGAAACGTAATTGCCGGGCTCGGTGGAGTCACGAACGATCATGCCATCGCAGGGAGCGACGATCCGGCAGCGTTTGAGGTCTTCCTCGGCCCGTTCGAGCGCGATTTTCTTTTGCTCCAGCACCGATTGCAGGTCAATGCGTTTTTGCTTGAGTATGTCGGACCGATTTTCCAACTCGGTGAGATTCCGTAACGTAACGACGACGTCACGCTTGGCGGTGTCATGCTCGGATTCGGAGACGACGTGATTTTGAACGAGCCTCGAACTTCGGTCATGCTCCTTGACCTGAAGAAGATGTTCCTTTTTGCTCAATTCAATCAATTTTCGGACGTTTTCCGTTTCAACGGTATTTTCATCGAGCCCCGATTCCGCTTGCAGGACTTCTTCGCTCAATCGCCGGACGTCGAGTTCGTAATTCGTGGGATCGATTTCGAGAAGCAAATCGCCTTTTCTCGCAAAAAATCCCGCACGCGTCCGGTCGGTCACGATGCGTCCGGAGACTTCCGCAGCGATTTCGATTTCCCGATACGGCACCACTTCACCGCCGAGAACGATTTCGAATCCATCCGTTTTTGGCAGGATCGGAACCGCTTCGACGACCGGCGGCTTGATTTTTTCGACGGGATGTTCCGACGGCCGGAGTCTCGCTTCATACAGAAAGCAGCAGGCGGCCCCTCCTGCTGCTAAAATCAGCATCGGCAGGAAGGTCCGAAGCGACCCGTCGAGCCATGATGGTTTTATTTGATTTGTCGTCATGATTTCACCCTTTCACGCTTCCTGTCCCGATATCGTGCCCCGTAACGCCCTGATCAGATGATCGAGTTCGCCGTCAATTTCCGAAGGACTCTCCACGGTTTCCGCGATTTTCTCGTGCATCGTTTCCCGAAAACGTTTTCGTAATCGATGCAGCGCGACCTTGACGGCGACGTCCGTCATTTCGAGTTTCTCGGCGATCATTCGGCGATTTTCCCCGTCCAGTTCCCGAGTGATCCACGGCAGGAATGTTTGAACTTCGACTGAGTTTCCTAGATCGTCGTAGGCGTTTTGCAACATGCTTTGCGCCCAATCCCTGTCGAATATGGCGTCATCCGGTGGCTCGAAACAGGTTTGATCATCCGGTAAGGGAACAAGGCGAACGTCGCCGCCACGCTTGATTCTCGATTCCGTTTCGCGAACATGGGCGAGAAAATGCTTCACCGCTCCGAGTAAATACGAGCGAAAACGTCCTCCATCCCGCTGAAGTGATTCGAACATTTTTCTTTCCAGGAGTCGGGCGAAAAAATCGTGCGTTAAATCTTTCGCGTCCCGTCCGCCGTAAATGCGCCTTGCGTCTCCTTCTACGGATCGTTCGACGAAATGCAATACAGGCCGGTAATACAGGTCACAGAGTTTTCGTAGCGCACCATCGGCTTCCGGACCGTCTCCTTTGGCCGTGAGAACCACGCTCCAGTGCGTCGTAAAAAACGGTTGTTTCGCGTGATCGTTCATTTCTTGCGTCTCCAAATGGCTACGAGAAATGCGATAATGACGCTTCCGATGATCGTGAGAATCCAAAACATCGCGGCCCGGCGTCGATTGTCCATGTAAGAAATTTCCGCTTCGGTCGGCGGACCGTTGACCGCGAGAATGATCGTGATAATCGCCACGGCGGCAACAACGATCCCCACGAGCATGGCCAAGCGGCGGCGATTATCAAGCGTCGATATTTTCGCTTCTGTTTTTTCACGTCGTTTTTTTCCCAAATATCGCATCAATAGAATAACGGCGACCGTGGACGCGAACGTCGCAAGGAGCGTAACAAACAAACTGAAGGGCAAACTGAACATATAAGCGGCGGACGCATTTGGTCGAAAGGTCATGTCAGTTCGAATCGTACTCATGATATGGAAAACAAACACGCTCGTGCATATCCCGACTAAAGCAAACAACAGCCTTGCATAAAATGAACGAAACGGATTTACGCCATCGGGAGTCTGGGTTTCGTTTTTCCTGCTGTTGAGAACGTAAACCGTATGGTAAACGTCGGTCTTGAATTCCTCGGCGGATTGATAACGACTTTCCCGGTTTTTATCGAGCGCTTTTTGCACGATATGGTCGATTTCCGAACCGGCCGAACTTTTTTCACTCGGCTTGGGATAATCGCCTTTGGGAAGTTCGCCGGTCAGGAGTTCGTAAAAAACGACGCCCAGTGAATAAATGTCGGCGCGGGCATCGGCAAGAGTTGCTCCCTCGAATTGCTCCGGAGCCATGTAATTCGGCGTTCCGATGATTTGACCGGTTTGGGTCAGTTGCGGATTCGTATCCGTTGACGTCGGAAGACCATCGTCAGCCGAGGTCCGAACGCTGGCGATGCCGAAATCGGCGATCTTGATCCGGCCTTTGACGTCGAGCAAAATATTTTCCGGTTTGATATCACGATGCAGTACCCCTTCTTCGTGGGCATATTGGAGGGCGTCACAGATTTTCGGGACAATTGCGAGTGCCTGTTCCGGCGAAAAACGCTCCTCCCGCATCGCGTGTCGAAGGTCGACGCCGTCGACGAATTCCATGATGAGATAAAAGAACGTAACGGGTCCACCCGCGTCGGGAACGGCGATTTCCGTTTGGCCGAAATCATAGACGGCGACGATGTTCGGGTGGCTCAACCGGGCCAACAGCTTGCCTTCACGAGCGAATCGCTCCGCGAAGGAGGGGTGTTTTGCCCGATTTTCCGGAAGAATCTTCAAGGCGACGAAGCGATCCAGATTCGGTTGTCGGGCCTTGAAGACGGTTCCCATTCCGCCGCGCCCGACCATTTCGACGATTTCAAGCTGGGGAAACGTTTGTCGGACGAGCTCGATTTCCAAGTCCGGCAGAGTCGCCGAAGCCGTAAAATCGTCCGTTTCCGCCACGAATTCAAGCATGCAAGCAGGGCAAGGAAGGTCGTCTTCAAGTCGTAACCCGCATTGTGAACAAAGTTTATCGCTCATCATGTCATTTTTTTGCACGGAGGAAAGAGAACCGAATTGATCCCTTCACCACTAAACGCCGTTTTTCGTGTGGCTGGTTACAAAAAAATTTTTCGAAAAATTTTTTTCAATTTGATTGTAACTTGTTGCCGATATTCGGCGTCTCGCTCGCCTCGGTGCACCGTAGCGGCGGAACCACGGCCATCGATCAGTTGAACAACTATTTCAAGATTGGCGAAATGACGATGGTCGGTTCCTGTTACTGGAACATCATCTACGGTCTCACCCTCGGAGAGATCGAACAGGATGCCGAAGGTCCGTGACAATCAATCCTCTCCATGCTTGAAGCCCCTGATCATCATTTGATAGAAAATGGGCAACAGGTCTTTTTCTTTCTTGGTAAACGGATATTCGACGTGGGGAGGAATTACATTGAACTGTTCCCGGTGAACGATGCCGTCGGCCTCCAATGCCCGTAACGCCGAGGTCAGTATCGTGTTGGTCATGCCGGGAATCTCCTTCTTCAATGCTCCGAACCGGGTCGTATCGTGCATGCACGGCGAATAAAGGATCTGGCCTTTCCATTTGCCTTGGATCAATCAGAAGAAGCGGCGTGACCGGATGGTTACCGGATTTCGTTACGATTCCCTTCTTGACGTTCATCAGGTGTCATCTTTTCGTTCATTGATGAAATCTCCGCTCCGGTTCGGCTTTCCAAGTATGGTTTACGATACTACATTAGAATAATCCGCGTACTTGATTTAGTTTTCAAGCATAGTATAAACATTGTACATGGGGAATGCAACAAGTACAAAACGGAGAACGAATATGAAGATCAAAGCCACCATCGATGAAAAGAAGGACGCTCCGTTTACGATCCGGGAACCGGATTATCGGGTCCGGAGGCGGGCGAAGTGCTGGTGAAAATCGAAGCCTGCGGCGTTTGCCATATTGGGGGCGTGAAAGCCCAATCGTCTTTTTTCCTTTCAATATTTTCGTTCGAAAAAATGACACGTCAAAAGCCGTTTCCATTTGCTGTTTCCCTGGCTGTTCTCCTTCTCGTCTTTCCCGGTTGCGAAACGCCGGAACAGAAGAAAGCCAAAGAAAAAGCCGCCATGCAAAGGGTCTTGGACCGGGTTGCCGAGCTGGACGACGCTTTTTCTCCGAGTCCCCACATCGGACGAAACTTAGAAAAGGCGAAAGAAGAATTCACTAAAATGGCCACGGTGATCGACCAATTCAACGCGATCAGTCTTTCCCGGTGCCCCGAGGGTTTTCGAGATGGGATGCTTGAGATTAAAGAAGCCATGACCGGGCTCAAAGCGATGCTTCAAAAAATGCTCCGAGCCGTTGAAAAAATCGAGGCGGCAAAAGATCTCGCCGAAAAGAACCGGATACAGAACGAAAACAGTGATTATTTTCAAACGGCAGGGGCCGAACAACTCGCGAAGATGAATAGTGGATCGAAAAAGGTTTCCGAGGCATGCAGGCAGTACGAACTGGAACCTCCGGCAAAAGCGGTTTCCGCTTTGCAACTGGATGTCAAACCCCGCTCATCTACGCTGGATTCTTCCCGTTCGACTCCTCGGACCACGATCACGACGCCCGCTCCGGTTAAGCCCGACCCGGAGATGGTCAAGTACATGCAACCCGTATACGACGGACTGCAAAAACGCATGAAGACCCTGATTCGGCGGGGAAACGACGATAAAACGTCTACGGCGATGCGAAAAGAAATCGCGGAAAAGATCAGGGAGTACATCGGCAATTATCTGGAAAGTACCTTTCCGGCCGATTTCCGTAATACGCTCCGGCTCCTTGATCAGGAGTTATCACATTACATCAAAACCCTGGAGCAACAGGCCAAGTCGGAAGATTCCTTTTTCCAAAACCGCAGCGACACCATAGCCCTCCAGGAGCGAACGATTCTTTCCACGATGGAAAACCACTGGCAGACGCTGAACCGAATCTCCGAAAGGCATGGATGCGAAGTCGGCTCGATTAAGTGACAATGTTATCCGCGCTTCACCCTGGTGAAAACGTCGAAGGATCGAGAATGTCAGGGACGCTCCGTCAGGTTGCTCTGTTTTGTCCGTTTAATGGGTATCCTTCGGGGCCGTTTCATCGTCGTTAGTCGGTTTTTT
>JBEBTM010000192.1:0-7847 GCA_040393745.1 Thermogutta terrifontis
GCTCTGTACCCACGGCGGAAGCGGACTCTCGAAATGCCAAACAGACATTGCCAAGGCATGCCCAAAAGCGACGGTCCTAAGCGGTCTCGCCCTTTGGGGCAACAAAACAGAAGCCTCTCACAAGGAACTCGCGGACTGGCTCCATCGAATTGAACTTAAATGATTTGAACCAAAGATTAAGGAGTTACCTTATGAAAAAAACGGTTGTCTTTTTCGCCGCTTTAACGGCGATCACGATGGGATCGATATTTGCACAGGAGAATATGAAAATGGAAAAACTCGAAATGACAAGTTTGTGGGACAAGGTGTTCCCGCAAGGCGACAAAGTGACTCACCGCAAAGTGACGTTCTGCAATCGTTACGGTATTACGCTTGCCGCCGATTTGTACATTCCCAAAAACGCTATGGAAAAACTTCCGGCCATTGCCATCGCCGGACCGTTCGGTGCAGTCAAGGAACAGTCGTCCGGACTGTATGCCCAAACGCTTGCCGAGCGTGGCTTTCTGACCATTGCTTTTGATCCTTCCTATACCGGTGAGAGCGGCGGGCAGCCCCGTTATGTGGCTTCGCCTGACATCAATACCGAAGACTTTTGTGCGGCCGTGGATTATCTCTCCCTGCGGAAGGATGTCGATCCGGATCGCGTCGGAATCCTCGGCATTTGCGGTTGGGGTGGCATGGCGATCAATGCGGCGGCGATCGACACACGTATCAAAGGAACGGTGGCCGTCACCATGTACGATATGAGCCAGGTGACTGCGGATGGCTACTTTGATTCGATGGATGCCGACGGACGCTACGAACTTCGCAAAACATTAAATGCGCAGCGGCTGATCGATGCGAAAAAGGGAACCTATGAACTTTCGGGAGGGGTGGTTGATCCGCTTCCCGATGACGCCCCGCAATTTGTAAAAGATTATCACGCCTATTACAAAACGCCTCGCGGTTATCACAAACGCTCACTCAACTCCAACGACGGTTGGAACAAGACTTCCGCCCTGTCATTTCTGAATGCGCCGCTGTTGACTTATGCCGGAGAAATCCGCTCCGCAGTACTTATCGTACACGGTGAAAAAGCCCATTCCCGCTATTTCAGCGAAAGGGCTTTCAAAAAACTGAATGGCGACAACAAGGAACTTCTCATTATTCCGGGAGCCAGCCATGTGGACCTTTATGACAATGGGAAAAAAATCCCCTTTGATAAAATCCATGCCTTTTTTACCGAATATTTGGGACAATAGCAGTCCCGAATAGGGAAAAATGCCCGGATTGTTTCCTCCAGCCCCCAGCAAAGGAAGCCATTGTCACCGGAAAAGATAGATAAGGTATTTATTCGCGGTTTTTCATGAATTTTCGAAAAAAGTCCTTGTATTAGCGCCGCGCTATACATTTATAATCTTGTAAGACGGAATTCAATTCACCGCATCCAATAGCAGGAGATCAAAATGAAAAAAACGGAAAAAACCAATCAGGTCAGAATAGCAGTCAGAGCAAAGTCGGTCATTAATAATTGAATATAGGACAATTACTTTAATCACTTTATGAGGTAATAATTCAATGAGTAAACTGTTTGAGAATAAAGTCGCACTGGTTACGGGCGCAGCTTCGGGCATGGGTTTGGCAACGGTCAAGGCATTTGCGGAAGCGGGGAGCCGCCGTAACAATGGCAGATGTGCGTGAAGATGCCGTCAATTCCGCCGCAGAAGATTTGAAAAAGTCAGGATACAATGTTTTACCTGTCCGTTGCGATGTCGCCGTGGAATCGGATGCCGCCAAAATGGTCGAGAAAACAGTCAAAGCATTCGGCCGACTGGATACTGCGTACAATAATGCTGGTATCCAAAGTCCTGTGGCCGACCACCGGTCGACGATGCCGAAATCCGACCTTGACGATTGCTCGTCAGGCGAATAACGAGGGTTGAATGGGGGTGAATTGAGCCGTGAAGTTCGATTCATTTCACAGATATTATGAATATGGTACACATTAGAATCGACGTCAATACGGGGGCTGAAAATTTTACCTGTTTCCCCTATATTTATCATCGTGATCGAAAGAAATAGGTTCATATTTAAGCGTGACTGAAACTTCCGGTTGTGTCATTACCCAACAGAGCGCCCATTCGGCTAATGACCAATCTGGCCGAGTTTTCTGCAAGATATTCCGACCGACTTGCGGAAGCTGATTGATCAAAAAGCCGCCGAGAAGTGGCTCCATCACGACATCGGTAAATCCCTTGGAATGAGGTGTCCCCAAGTGGGTGGACCAAAAAGGGCGTTGTTTATTGGATAAAATCCCTCTGTTGTTGAGTTCCCCTAGGGGAACTTTTTGAAAACAACACTTGATTCTAGCTCGCTTCCGCATACACCGACGCCGGAACGCGATAGCCCTACGACTGGTGCGGTCGCTCCTCATTGTAAAACCGAAAGTAACGAGCCAGACTCCGCTCCCACTCCCAGACCGTTTCGTAGGACCGAAGGTACACCTCCTCGTACTTCACACTTCGCCACAGCCGCTCGATGAACACGTTGTCCAACGCCCGACCGCGACCGTCCATGCTGATCGCAATCTCATGCTCCTTCAGTATACCCGTAAACTCGCGACTCGTAAATTGACTTCCCTGATCCGTGTTGAAAATCATCGGTCGTGTTCCCTCGCTCAACGCCTCTTCCAAGGATTCCGTGCAGAATCTTCTCTCAAGCGTGTTGGACAATCGCCACGACAGCACGAACCGGCGGAACCAGTCGATCACCGCCACCAGATACACGAACCCCTTCGCCATCGGAACGTAGGTGATATCCGTTGACCAAACATGGTTCGGTTTTTCGATCACCACATCTCGGAGCCAGTAGGGATAAATCTCGTGATCCGCGTTTGGCACTGTCGTTTTAGGCTTCGGATAGATCGCTTCGATCCCCATCTCCCGCATCAAGCGGTTCGCATGGTCTTTGTCGATGCCAAGGATCGCCGCGAATTTCCGACATCCGTAAAAAGGGTGTTTCGTGTAAATTTCGTCGATTTTCCGCATGAGTTTCAAATTCGTTTCGCTTTCTCCTTGCGGTTCCAGGTAAAGAGAAGAACGATTGATCCCGAGCAGTTTACATTGTTTCCGCACGGACAAAGTCGGATGCTTCGGATCGACCCAAGGTCGCCGGTCAATCTCCAAGCAACGCAGATTTTTTTTCAGCCAGTCCACCTCGACTTTGAGGCGACCGATTTGTTCGAACAGTTCCGCTTCGTTGCTGGGCTCGTCTTTTTTTCGAGAGCGACTGTCTTGGAAAATTTCTTCGATGCGTTCCAGGAGTCGGGCTTTCCAATTGGAAATCTGCTGGGGCGAAACTTGGAATTGGGCGGCGAGTTCGTGGATGGTCTTATCGCCGCGATGGGCTGCCAAGGCAACTTTCGCTCGAAAGGCAGGCGAGTAAGTTTGACGTTTTTTGGACATGGTTTCTCCTTGAATAAAATCCCGTCTCGAAAGACGATTTTAACCCGATTTTATCCAATTTACACTGGTCCATTTTCCTAGGGACACCTCACATGACGTTCAGGAATTGATCGAATTTCTACAAGACCAATTCAAGCAGTCTTTACTATCCGATGAAGAAAAAGTTCGTCTGGCTAGAATAGAGTTGTTTTTTATCAGACTGTTTTATCCCCCAGATCATCACCACCCAATTACTCTCGAAACTTTTCTTATAAAAGACCCGGCATTTTTTGTCGAGGCATTGAAAATTGCATTTAAGCCAAGCCGAGAAGAATTGGATGGTAATTATCACGAAGACGAAAATCCTAATGCTGCGACAAGCGGGACTGGAATATATACGCTTTTGATGCACTGGAATCGCCTTCCGGGAGAAAATGACGGGAACATTGATTATGCAACTCTTAAGGAGTGGGGCAAGCAATCCCGGTCACTTGCAAGCCAATGTGCCCGGCTTGGTATTTGCGAATATCAAATCGGCGAATTGCTTGCCCGTTGTTCCTTAGAGGTATTAGAAGGAAAAATTCCAAGAACAGAAATCCTAGACATCCTTGAAGAAACCGAATCAGATGCAGTGTTCCGGGGATATAACATCGGATTATTTAATGGAAGGGGAATGACTTGGCGAAATCCTTTTGATGGAGGGAATCTTGAACGAGAGCTTTCCGAAAAATACGAGAGTCTTGCCACGCAATGCATGAACAAATATCCAAAAGTTGCTAACGTGTTTCGAGGTCTTGCCACGCAATATCTCGATCATGCTAGACGTGAAGACGAATCTGCGGCGAGGGATAAATTATTCTAAAGTTAAGCTAATTGTGTTCATCAATCGATCAAGATGCCAAATGTCATATCCTTGGTAACGTCGTGGAGTAGGGCGAGAGTTTTTCACATGATCTGATTTTCCACGCCAAACCCGCGCAGCAAGAAGGGGGAAAGCAGTTCGGGAAAGCATGATCCAATCGGGCTTGAGCCGAAAGATTATCAATGACCGGGTGAATTACATCCGGCAGATTTTCCGGTGGGGTGTGTCAAACGAACTGGTTGAGGATACGACATGGCTGAAATTGACGGCGGTGGAAGCCCTGAAAGAAGTCAAGACCCCGGCCCCTGACTATCCGGAAGTTGAGCCTATTCCTAATGAAATTGTCGATGCGACCATTCCTTTTATGACTTCGGCCGTTGCCGACATGGTTCGGATTCAACAGATGATCGGGGCGAGGCCTTCCGGCCGATGCCAAGGCCGGTTTCTCACTCTTCGGCGCTGTGACCAGTTTGACCACGGCAGCGACTCAGAGCGTTTCATCCCGGTTCTCTCCCAAGGGGTTCAGTTTCTTACCGCCACCGGAAGCGTTTGCGCCTTTTATGAAACTTTTAATCATATATTCGGCGGCGAAGACGGAAAGATAGATACCGCCGCCTATCGCTAGGACGGGCTTCATTGCCGTGAGAATCTGTAGCGCCACACCGCCGAAACCAAGCTCCGGGATGTTCGGAAATAGCCGAACTATTTCGGCGAATATCGGTAAGATCGTCATATGATGGCCTCCCTGCCTTTGACGGTTTGAATTTTTGCGCTATTATTCCAGCAATACCGCAGCCGTACGGTATTGGTTTGAGGACTCCCATTCCTTTTGTAAATAGTCCCGCAAATCCACGGATTCGCCGATTTCCACGCAACGGACGACTTGATGCGTCACGTTCCGTTCGTTGGCCCGTTCGATGATATCCGATGCGTATTCCTTTAACGTACCGAATAGATAGCTGAATAGTTCCGCCTCCGTCTTGATCGTTCCTTTTGTCAGCGGGATGATCGACGCCAGGCAGCCGACCGTTTGTTTTACGAGGGATTCGGCCTTACAAGAAAGCGTTTTCAAGCGCCCTTTGCGGACGGGGCGGGCGTCTTCGGTCGGGCCGGGGAAATAGCGGAACAGTAATTCACGAACTTCGAGCCAGAGGGGATGCATGTCTTTTCGGTGCGTGTTCCCGTCTTTGGTGTTCTCCACTTCGAGGATCCGAAACCAGTCGTTCGAAAGGTAGTCAACCAGGCTGTTTTCCCGTTGCAATAAATCTTCCATCGTCACAATGCCCAGACTTTTCAGCATCGGACCCTTAACCCGGAATTCCACGCGTGTCAGGTTTTCCGGGATTTCTTCCCCGCCGAAGCAGTATTTCGACATCATCTCAATTTTCAGCGGGTCCATTTTCTCGAATAGTTCATCCTGTTTATTGTAGATGATCATCGAGGTTTCCTTGCCCGTCGTGTAAGACGTCAGGCCCTTGCGGCGTGTGCCGTGGTCACTGAATTTGTCGGCCCGCTGGACGCTGTACCCGCCGTAGATCAGGTCTAGAAATTCCGAGACGTGACGCCGTAACATGACCTGTAATTCAAGGCGAAGCAGCTTTTCCGCCGAAACATCGAAGCCGATATCACGTAAAAACCAACGCATGATTTTGTGCCGTGAATAGATCGCTGGCGCAAAGGGCCTCAAAATTGTAACGTATTTTAATCGGATATTTATTTCCCGATGGTTCCTCTTCAAAATAGATTTTCACGCCCTGGCCTTCAATAATGTAATGATAATGGCTAAACCCGCCGCCACTTCCGGCAGGTTTGACAACGAACTCGTAATCGTCTACGACGATCGGCGTTTCCTTGCCGGGACGCTTCGCATCGGCGAGACGGGACATCAGGGTTTTTCGGGCTCTTTCGTTCCAATTTCCCTTGAAACCGAATTCGACGCCGCCATCGTAACCGCCCATCACGAAATTCGGGTCGGTTTCAACGATTTTACGTTTTAGACCCCCCGTGCTACCGGCCGGGGGTACAGATTCGAGCTTTTCCGGCGATTCCGGGGAATCGGCAGAGGCCCCCGCCTTTCGCCCGGCCAGCGAACGGGCATAAAGGGGGAGCTTGCCATAATCGATTGCCGCCTGTTTGTCAAAGAGCGATTCCAGATAGTGGTCCGGAATTTCCGAACGCATTTTCGTGTCGTATTCGAACGACTCTTGAAGCGTTTTCCGTACGTCGATTCTGTTCTCTTGGCTCATGTCGCAACACTCCTTTTATCCTTGCGTGGTCAATCCTGTTCGTCCGGATCGTCGTAGATACCGGATTCGCCGTCTTCCGATAATTTCCGCTCCATAAACTCATTGTAGGAGCGGTCATCCTCATCGTAGTCGTAGCCGTTTTCCTCGGCCCAATCGTCCCATATAGATCCTGACATGCTCGATTCCTTTCGTAAATCGTTATCCTTTGGCATTCGCCGCCGGGCCGGCAATGGTCACGCCAAAAACAGGAATTTTTTGTCATGCCCCTTGCCTATCGGCCCGGCTCCCTGAGAGTCTGCGACGCATAGCAGCCGGTCTGCTAGCAACAGACAGTGAGGGACACGCAACGACCCCTCATAAAAAATCGCAATGCGGAATTATCGTTCCTTCAATGTTCCGCCGAAGGTGATCCGTTCGCAGTGCCGAGTCACTTTTCGGCGGGCCGATCAAGTGTCACTCTCCGATAGATGATTCCGATATGACACCGTCAGCGTCGATTTCGCATATCGGCATCGGGTTCGAATCGCCGTCCGTTTCATAGATGCGGACACCGACGAGAATACGGCGCGTATATGTACGTTCAATTCCGTACACACGAAAATAACCGTAGCTTTCCGGATGCGGACATGGAAACGGCTTGAAGAATCTTTGGATCGTTCTCCGCAGCGTCCTCACCGTTATTGTTGCCTTTCACCCAAACGTGACAATCAACGCGACGCTTAAGCCGGTTCAGATGCAGGAACAAGAGTTCCGCCATATCTTCGGTGGAAATTATTTGCGTTACAGGAACGGCGGGAGATTCAACGGGTATTTCCGTTGCAGATTGCGATTTTTTCGGCGTTCGCTTCGCCGAGGACTTTGTTTTTTGCATGGTACACCTCTTGTTTGGTCTTTTTTGTGCAACAAGTGTTTTGAAAGATTGCCGGTACCTAGGATTGCTTCAAGGTACCGGCGTCTTTTGTTGCGACCAAACAACAAGGGCGAGAAGGGAAAACCTGTCGACAAATGCAGGCCATCCAAAATTATGCTACTGATTACGCTACTTGTCGTGTGGTCGCTCGACTTAACACGTTTGACAGTAGCATATTTATCGGCATCACGCGAGAGCTTGGCGTTCCATCGGGATCGGCTGAGCTATCGGGAACGATTGGCGTCGGGGCGTTCGATCGGGAGCGAGATGGCGGGTCGCTCGGGCCAACCGGATGGCGACTCTCTGTGCCGTTCTCAACGGCAACCGGCGGAATCTTTACTGGAATACCGATAACTGAATGCTCACCACCGGCTGAAGCCGGTGGGTTCCGTACATCGAGAGCTACG
>JBEBTM010000193.1:0-7846 GCA_040393745.1 Thermogutta terrifontis
ATCGTGATTTCCTTTGAGAGCTTGAGAAGATTGAAACGGACGATCGAATCAAAACGATCCAGGCATCGCGTCCATTCCCTACATTCTATAGGAATTCCGCTCCGAAATCGACAGGGAGCCGTTTTTTTTCAAAGGCGCGCCAAATATTGGAATCTGCAGAACCGAACGTCATCGGTTCCCCGGGAGAAGGGCATCCGGCGGGCCGCTTGTGTTTTGAAGCCCTTTCTGTATACTCTACTCCGAAGGGGAAAATCATGAAACTGACGATCAACAGCGAAACCGCCGACTATCCCGCCGCCATGACCGTCCGCGAACTTTTGGACCGTCTCGGACTCTCAAACACGTTCGTTGCCGTAGAGCGAAACGGCGAAATCGTTCCGTATCAAGCTTTTGCAGAAACAGTTCTCGAACATGGCGACGCACTCGAACTGGTCACCCTGGTCGGCGGCGGCTGAGTCGACGATTGCGTCGACGGTTAAAAGTCACATCATCGTTTAACGGCGGACCATTGCCATGCTGCATGTTTTTGAGCGAAAATCATTTCTCCGGGGGCTTGTCGACCGGATTGTCGAAACCTACGGCCGGTCCAATTTGTCGCATCATTTGGACCATTGTCCGCTGCCGAATTATGATAAAGTGGTCAGCGTCATTGAGGATCTCAAAGAAATTTTTTATCCCGGCTACCGCCACCGGGACCGGCTTCATTCGTCGAACGTCGAATATCACGTCGGCGATTTGGTCGACCGGCTCCATGACCGGCTGCTCGTTCTGTTCGAGCGGGCTCTCTGTCACGGCGATGGCGACAGTTGCCATTGCACGCCGGACAAAAAGCGGGCCATGGAACAGCTTGCACAGGAGAAAGCCATTTCGTTTCTCGAAATGATTCCCAACATCCGCAGCACGCTCACCAAGGACGTTGAAGCCGCCTACGCGGGTGATCCGGCCTGCAAATCATTGGATGAAGTCATTTTCTGTTACCCCGGTCTGGAAGCGGTCACGGTGTACCGTTTGGCCCACGCGATGCACCATCTCGGCATTCCGCTGATACCGCGTATGATGACCGAATGGGCTCACGGCAAAACGGGCATCGACATCCATCCCGGTGCGGAGATCGGCGAATATTTTTTCATCGACCACGGAACCGGAGTGGTCATCGGGGAAACCTGCGAGATCGGCAACTGGGTGAAACTCTACCAAGGTGTGACGCTGGGCGCCTTGAGTTTCCCGAAGGACGAACACGGCGACCTAGTCCGAGGCACGAAGCGGCATCCGACGATCGAGGACAACGTCGTCATTTACGCCAGCGCCACAATCCTCGGTGGAGAAACCGTCATCGGACGTGCGTCGGTCATCGGCTCCAGCGTGTGGCTCACCTACTCCGTCCCTCCGGGAACGACGGTCACCATTGAAAAACCCGAACTCCGGGTTCGAAACGCCTGAAAATCGCTCCCGCGCCGACATGATTCAATCGCGAACGGATGCGGCATCAACAAATTTTCCAACCTGAAAAAACATGAAAAAAATCGCCATCCTCGGGGCAACCGGTTACACGGCGCTTGAATTGATCAAAATCCTGTTGCGGCATCCCAACGCCGAGATCACGACCCTGACGAGCCGGGAGGATGTCCGGCCCGTGGGAAAGGTCCATCAGTGCCTTGCCGGGCGGCTCGATTTGTCGCTCGAAAATCTCACGCCACGGGAAATCGCGGATCGGGCTGAATGTGTTTTCAGTTGCCTGCCGCATACCGCTTCGGCTGCGGTCACGCCTGAACTGCTTTCGCTGGGTCTGAAAGTCGTCGATTTCAGTGCCGATTACCGACTCGATTCCCACGACATTTTCAAAAAATGGTATGAGGTCGAACATCCCGACGCGGGCCGGCTCGGCAAGGTACCTTATGGACTGCCCGAGCTTTTCCGCCACAAAATCATCGGGGCGGACCTCGTCGCCAATCCCGGTTGCTACCCGACCACGGCCATCCTGCCGCTCGTGCCGTTGCTCAAGGAAGGTTGTATCGATCCCGGCGATATCATCGTCGATTCCAAAAGCGGCGTCTCCGGGGCGGGCCGGAAACCGAAACTCGGCACGCTCTACACCGAATGCAACGAGAGCATCGCGGCCTATGGAATCGGTATGCACCGTCACACGCCGGAGATTGAACAGATCGTTGCCACGGGGAGCGGTAAGAAGCTTGCGGGCTTGATTTTCACGCCCCATTTAACGCCCATGGACCGGGGCATCCTGTCCACGATCTACTCCAAGCCGACTAAAGCCGTTACACAAAACGATGTCCTCGACATTCTCCGGGGTACGTACAAAAACGAACCTTTCGTCAAAATTGTGGATCACCTGCCGGCCACGAAGGACGTTTCCGGAACGAATTTCGTCCACATCACGGCCAGGGTCGTCGCCGGTCGCGTGGTTACGGTGTCGGCCATCGACAATCTGATCAAGGGAGCCTCGGGCGCGGCGGTGCAGAATTTCAACCTCATCTACGGCTATCCCGAAACGACCGCGTTGATGTGAACGAAGCCTCGGCCGGTTATGATCGATTACTTTGCGTTTCTTTCGCCAGGGCGCTGACGGCTTTGAAGTGTCGGTTTTCAGCCGATTGGCACCATTCGAAGAGAACGGCTTCGGTGGTCGTCAGGGTGGCACCGGCGGAGTCTAAACGCCGCAAAGCGATTTCGGCGTCACGATGAGAACGGCTTCCGACGGCGTCGGCAACAAGAAAAACGTCCCGCCCCATGGACAGGAGGTCCATGGCCGATTGAAGGACGCAAACGTGGGCTTCCGCGCCGCAAAGCACGAGGGGAAGCGTCGAACCCTCCAGGATTTCCAACAGGCCCTCATCGCCGCAAACGCTGAACGCCTTTTTCTGTAAAATCAGGCTCCCCTGCGGAACAGCTGCCAGGACGCTCTCTACGGTCGGCCCGAGTCCCTTGGGATATTGCTCCGAAACAACGACGGAAACTCCGAAAATCGCGGCGGCATTCAAAAGACGGTGGGCGTTAAAGACGATTTCCGGACCGTTCGCCATTGCCGGCATCAGTCGTTCTTGGACGTCGATGACAAGCAGTTGGCAGCGGTCCGGGTTCAATAACAAGGAACTTCGCTGGTACATATTCAATGTATTTCCTCTTCGACGGGTTCGATAAACTGAATCTCCTCGGCATCACGTAGATCAAGCCCACCTTTGTGTCGTTCGGTCCCGGGTTCGGATACTGCCGGGACATGAACGGGCGCGACCGGTGCGTTCGGGTCAATCCGCCGGTTGCGGTCCGGAGAAAGAATCAAGGCCAAGGCGGCGATCAAAAGTCCAATGACCAAGGAGGCGGACAGCACTCCGATCAGGGTTTTCTGCTGCGACGTCAAACCCTGTGTTTTTTTTGGCGAGGCGGGGATTTTTTCTTCGTCATGAAGCTCTTCCCCGGCCACGGGCGGCGGAACCAGGGAAACGACGCCTTGGGACTTCGTCGGCGATGGAGGCGGAGTCGCCCCCCGGATCGGCGGGGGGACCGAGCTGGAAAGGGCCGCGGGCCGGCCACCCGGAGCAGGCGGAGGTGGAGCATGCGGAGCGGCGGAGGAACCCTTTGGATCGTCTTGGCTCAGGTAATTTTCAGCATCTTCCTCCTCCAGAGGCAACAGGGCCGCAATTTCCGCATCGGACAGATCTCCAAGATGGCGATCCAAAGGATTCCTGGCAGCGGGTGAAGCCGGAACGGACGCCAAAACCGGCGGTGGAGCCGACACGGGTCTTTGCTGGGAACCAGGCGGCGTCGGCTTCCCCGGCGGAGTCGGTGGTGGTGATTGCGACATGGCTTGGTTACGGAGTAAAAAACACGGTGGATAAACGGATTCTCACATATTACAGGATATCGACCGAAAAATCCAGTGAATGAACGAAAGGTAAAATTTGCGCGCACCCAAATCCGATGCCCCATCATTGGAAGGTTTTTATCAGATGTGCGGGTTTTGCGGCTCAAACACGGCACCGTTTTCTTAAAGTATTGAAAAGTCAGCTCTTGTGAAGAGGTACAATTCGCTTTGCCGAAAAAAATAGCGTAAAATTCCTTAGTCCCCCATCTTTTCGTGATGGAGCATGCTATAATTCCCCAAAGAGTGTTTGAGCGGCCAAGGGTCCGGTTGCCGTTTCGTCAAGCCGATCTGAACCTTGATCTCTATAATGCCATTCCCTCACATCCCCCCCTCCCTACTCAAAATATTGAGGTGAAAAAATGCTTTCGAATTTAAGAATCGGTATGAAGCTGCTCATTGGCTTCGGTTTGCTGGTCCTCATGCTCCTCGCGGTTGGCGTGGTCGCTTTTATGGCGCTTCGGCAGATCAATGAGCAAACACAGGCGATGTTGGGACAGGTGACGATTTTTTCCGAATCGAATACGGCGGTCATTTCGTCCTATGAAGCCCAATTGGCGTCAAACCTGCATTCGATGACTCAGAACCCCGCACATCATGCGGATGTCAACAAACGCGTGGCGACGGTTGTCGAATCCTGTGCCGATGCAAAAAAGTTGATGCAAGACCCTGCAAACGTTGCCAATGCCGAAAAAATCGCGACGGACGCTCAAGCTTACGCTAAGCTGGACAGCGAATTTGCCGGCATCGTGGTCCAATTGAACGAAACGTTGAAAAAACGAAACGACGCATACCAAGTGGCGCAAGCGGCCAGCAAGAAACTGGGCGATACTATTTGGGAGGTCGCTCAAGGCCCCCGTTTTATGGTGAAACAAAATGTCGAGGAAGACGGAAAATCCGTGGAGAAAACGTTCATGAGCGTTGATCGGGTTCAGGCGATCAAGCTTAACGCGGAAGTTGCCCGGCTTATGGAACAAGCCCGTGTTGCCGTTCGAAATTACGAAAAGGCGACAGGTGCGGAGGCCAAGAAAAAAGTGCTGGACGAAGTGGACGGGTATTTCGACGAGATGTTCAAAATCTGCAAGAATGTACGTGATAACTATACGGTTTCGGCGAACTGTGTCGCTTTGGTCGACGCAGCCGTCAAGGGTTTGGAAGCCTGGAAGGCCGCCGCGCATGAATCGGCTAAACAAATGGACGCACTGGAGGCAAACCAAGGTGACCAGGATACGTTGGCGATCACTATCGGTGAAACGATTGACAAAGTTATCAAAGGTGTCGAAAAGCATGTCGATGAAACCGGGAAGGCCGTAACCGGTCTTATTGCCGCGGTGATCTATGCCATTGCCATTACCTGCGCCGTGGCCCTGGTGATCGGAATTGTTTTCGGTATTGTAACTTCGCGAAATATCACGCAGGGTATCGGAAACGCCGTCGGAGCCATGAATGTTGTTGCCAATGAGGGAGATCTTTCGTTCGAAATTCCTTCGGGCGACTTGCGTCGCAAGGATGAAGTCGGTGACTTGGCCAAGGCACTTCAGGCCATTTTGACCGAATTTCGAAATGTGGAACACATGGCCAAGGAACTTGCCGGAGGCAATTGGCTCACCACGGTTAAAGTTCGCGGTGACCGGGATGTGATGAATATCAACCTCTCGGCTATGCTCGACCAGGTTAACATGGCTTTGAGCAACACGGCCGAAGCGGTCGAACAGGTTGCCACGGGAGCCTCGCAAGTCGCCTCGGCCGGGGAAAGCCTGTCGCAGGGTGCCACGGAATCCGCCGCGAGCATTGAAGAGATCACCGCTTCGATGAGCGAAATCGGCGGCCAGACCAACGCCAACGCCCAGAACGCCAATGAAGCGAACAAACTCGCCCAGGGTGCGAACGATTCCGCTGCGAGGGGCCAGGAAATGATGAAGCAGATGATCAATTCCATGGAAGCGATCACGAAGAATTCACAGGACATCCAAAAGGTCGTCAAAGTCATCGACGATATTTCGTTCCAGACGAATTTGCTCGCCCTGAATGCCGCCGTCGAAGCGGCCCGGGCCGGCGTTCATGGAAAAGGCTTTGCCGTTGTCGCCGAAGAAGTCCGCAATCTCGCTTCCCGCAGCGCCAAGGCGGCGGCGGAAACGACGCAGATGATCAGCAACAACAGCAAGCAGATCACCGAGGGCGCTGAAATAGCCGAACAGACGGCGGAAATGCTCGACGGCATCGTCGAACAGTCGATGAAGGTGGCCGGTTTACTCAAAGAAATCGCCAATGCGAGCAGTGAACAGGCCCAGGGCGTATCCCAGGTCTCACAAGGCTTGCACCAGATCGACGCCGTGACGCAGCAAAATACGGCTAATGCGGAAGAAACGGCCAGTGTTTCGAACGAAATGAGTTCGCAGGCTTCGCATCTCCAGCAACTCATCGCCCAGTTCCGCATCCGTAAAGCGGTGCAAAAAGCTTCCACCGGATCCTCGACCCCGGTTGAAAAATCGTACGAAGCTCCCAAACCGGCGGC
The DNA here is from genome assembly GCA_040393745.1 of Thermogutta terrifontis. GTDB lineage: Bacteria > Planctomycetota > Planctomycetia > Pirellulales > Thermoguttaceae > WRKP01. The sequence continues at coordinate 6,390 of JBEBTM010000193.1, forward strand.
CAAGACAACTTCAAAAACCGTCACGCCCAAACCGGCGCCGGCGGCCCCCAAACCGGTGGTCAAACCGGCGGCTCCCGTGTCACGTACATCGCATCCCTCGGAAGCCGTGGAAGGTGACGCCTGGGGCGGTGGCGGCAACTCCGCCGAAGTGAAAATCGACCTGGGCGACTTGGACGATAAATCGTTTGGAAAATATTGATCGACGCCGACTTAGTGGCGTGACGAAAAATGCCGGGCGGCAAATGCCCGGCATTTTTTTATGCGATATCAATTCAGGCCCGGAGTTCCCTGTGAAACGGAACGCTTTTGGCATTCACGATATTCCAATAACGGATTTTTGCCCTAGAAAATCAGGTCTGCGCCGCCGAGCATGAACAGTCCCAGTGAAACCGCGATGTTCATCTGGAAGAAAGCGATATTGATTCGGTCCAAATCGAGCGGCTTGTCACGACGGGGAGCCGCAAAAAAATGTTCGGCAAAAAGAATCACGGCGACCAAGCCCGTGCCCGTATAGAAGATCATTCCGAAAGGCTCATAAACCAAACCGACAGCTGCGAAAAGTAACACGGACACGGCATGGCAGCCCGCGGAAATTCGAAATGCCGTCGGAATGCCGTACCGGCCCGGAATGCTGAACAGTTTCTTTTCGGCGTCGAATTCGGCATCCTGGCAGGCGTAAATCAAATCGAAACCCGCGGACCAAAACAGTACGGCAAATCCCAAAAGAACCGGCGGCCAAGGAATCGGCCAGAGTATCGGACGCACGACGATCCAGGCGGCCATGGGGGCCAGCATCAAAGCCGCCCCGAGCCAGAAGTGTGCCGCCACGGTCCATCGCTTCGTGTAACTGTAAGCGAACAGGAACAACAGCACCGGCACCGACGCCGCCAAGGGAATCAGGTTCGGTAAGAACAGCAGCGTTGCGGCAATGAAACCGACACTGCAAATCACAATGAAAATTAAAGCGCTTTTCACGGAGACACGTCCATCGGGAATATGCCGGCCCGCCGTCCGGGGATTGGCGGCATCCGTGTCCCGGTCGGCCCAGCGGTTGAAGCCCATCGCGGCGCTGCGGGCCAGAACCATGCAAAGCAGGATACCGACCGGATCCGTCACGCGGAGCGGAATCGGCGGTGATTCCGAAAGGTTCAAGCGAAATGCCATGCAAGCCGCCAAAACCGCGAACGGTAGGGCGAAAAGCGTATGGGAAAATCGAATCAATTCCAAAAAGGCGATAAAAGATCTCACGGGTTCTCGCAAATGATTTCTAGGGTCTGTTGCAACCGGGCCGGGGGCGGTCGGCGTGGCGCGGAGTCGATCCGATCCGGGACGCGCCGAACCCTTCCATTGTATTTCCGTTCTTCGGCGGTACAATGGGACCGGATTTCTCGTCCTCTGCGTATGCCCTTCGTGACACGATGCCCCTTCCTTTTCCTTCCATTTTGAAGCGAGCCGAT
>JBEBTM010000194.1:0-7846 GCA_040393745.1 Thermogutta terrifontis
TTTTGTGTCAAGCCAAATCGTTACAGGGCCGTCGTTGACCAACTCGACGTGCATTTCGTTGCGGAAAACGCCTGTTGCGACGGTAACGCCCTGCTTCCGGACCGCTTCGACGAAAATCCGGTAGAGACGATCCGCCTCGTCCGGCGGGGCCGCCTCGGTGAAACTCGGTCGTCGGCCCTTACGGCAGTCGGCGTACAGCGTGAACTGGCTCACGACGAGCATGGCACCGCCGATATCCAAGAGCGAGCGGTTCATCTTGCCTGCCTCGTCTTCGAAAATCCGAAGTTCGCAACATTTTTTCGCCAGGAACGTTGCTTCGCGATCCGTGTCGCCGTGGGTCACGCCGAGCAGGATGAGCAAACCCGACTCGATGGCTCCGGCGACCGTGGGTTGCGACTCGTCGGGCTGCAGTTCGTTGGGCTGCGGTTCGCTGGGTAACGTCACACGGGCACGGCGGACACGCTGAAGGCAAACTCGCATTTCGGGGGAATTGACAATAGGCAATGAGTGGTTGACAATGGAACGCCGTCACTGATTATCCATTCTTCATTTTCCGTTGTCAATAAAGATGAAAGCACCTTTGCTTGGAATCACGATGGGCGATGCCGCGGGTATCGGGCCGGAGATTATCGTCGGAGCCTGGCCGGATATTGTTCGAAAAATCCCCTGTCGCCCTTTGGTTTACGGCCATCCGGAAATTTTACGCCGGGCCGCCGGACTGAAAAGAAACGGGGTTGAAATCCTGAAAATAGCATCGGTGAACGAACTGACCGAAACGGCCTTGCCCCCTCGTTCCGCCGCCGTACTGCCCTGCCTTTGTTGCGGGGACGACAGTGTCACCGAAGTTCGACCCGGTACGATCGATGCCCGCGCGGGCGACGCGGCTTTCAAGGCGATCAATACCGCCATCGATGACGCCCTGGCCGGCACTATCGACGCCGTGGTTACCGCTCCGATTCACAAGGGTGCCTTGAACTTGGCCGGTTATCATTATCCGGGCCACACGGAAATCTTCGCCGAACGCTGCGGCATTCACGATTTTGCCATGATGCTCTATCTCGGACCGGGTGAAAACCTCATTTCGCCCAACGGTTTGGCCGTGGTCCATGTCACGCTGCACACCGCCATGCGAAGCATTTTCGATTTGATTACGGTCGATTCCGTGGCGGCGAAGGCCCACTTGGCCGATGGGTTCATGCGAAAAGTCATCGGCAAATCGGCCCGCAAACCCCGGATTGGGGTGTGTTCGCTCAATCCTCATGCCGGTGAAAACGGATTGTTCGGCACCGAGGAAATCGAAGTGATTCGGCCCGGCATTGAAAAGGCCAAGGTGGATGGCTTGGACATCGAAGGTCCCTTCCCGGCCGACACGATTATGATCGACGCGAAAAACGGCCGCTACGACGCCATTGTCGCCATGTTCCACGACCAAGGCCACATCGCCTTGAAGTTGCTGGGTATGCATCGGGCCGTGAATGTCACATTGGGTCTGCCGATCATCCGAACCAGCGTCGCCCACGGCACCGCCTTCGATCGGGCCTGGCAGGGAATCGCCGAAACCGGCAGCCTGTTCGAAGCGATCCGCGTGGCAGGTCAATTGACAAGCGGCCATTGACCGTGTCTCCGCTGCTTCATTAAAGTCCCAATGATTTGATAATCGTTTGGGTGTGGTTTTCCGTGTTGTAAATCGCTTCCTGGAGTTCGACTTGTTTAAGCGGTGGAAATCGCGTGGCGGGGATGGCGGTACCGTTGAGAATGACGTCATAATACGACATTCGGGATAGTACGCTCCGCTTCGGCGAGTTCTCGGTGGGCCGATTGAGATAAGTGATCCGGTAAGGAAATCCATCTTCCTTTCCGAAGTGGATTTCAATGTCCGATGGCAGGTCATCGGGATAGCTGCCCTTCTTTCCTACACCGCCGTGACTTTCCAGCAGGGTTTCCAAGCGGCCTTTTTTGAGCGAACCGGTCAATTTCCAAAGCGGTGTCTTTTCCATATCGCGCAGAACAGCTTCTTCGGCGTGATCGTTAAAATCGTAAAACCGCTCCAGTTGCCGCAAGGTTGCGATCAGGCCGCCCAAATTCCAGACTTCATTGATCGCCGTACAGGGGGCGGGTTTGCCGGCAGCAAGCGATTTCCGCAGGGCCTGGTCAAGCTCGGCTAGTTTTACATAACTGATGACTTTCTTGCCTTCCACGGTGATATAACGCCAAACTTCGTCATCGGCCCGGTTCGCGGCATCGGAAATGTGACAAACGACGGTCATTCGATTCGGCGTGGCCCCAGGCGTGAGGGCGGAGTCCATGACGAAATTCAGTTCGAGCCGGTACATGCAACGATAAAAATCGGAAAGGTCGGGTCTTCGAACCGCCTGCTCTTCGTATCTTCCCCGAGCGGAAAATTCGACATCGTCGACAACGATATCCATGCGGATATTCGCCTCGATCGTCTTAAGTCGGTGCAACTTTTCAGTCGATGATTGGATCACAGCCGATGCTCGTGCGGTTTTTGAAGTCTCTTGCGAAAAAAGGGAAGGCGGCGATGAAGTAATGCATTGGGTAAAACAGAGAAACAAGACAAAGATGAACGTGCCTCGTTCGCTTTTTTTATCCGGAACACTGATTCCACGGAAATTACCAAAGTATTGCATGGTCGTTGACCGAAAACAGAGATATGAGGGCGGATTGTTCCGCGCGGGCTCGTTTGATCGTTCCGATCATCGACCGTCGGCGCGGTGAAGACGTCTTTCCCGGCAATGACGAAACAGGTCAGGAAGTTTAGAACAAATCCCCGGTTTCGTCCAGAGCAAAATTGGAAGAAGAATTTTTGAAAGCGATGTTTGAAGCGGTTTTTTGACGGATCATACATCGTTATGGACATCCATGTCATGCAAATCATCCGTGATTTGCGCTATTTCGTAAAAGGGGAGGAAACCTGATGCGATTTTGTCACTTGAAATTTACACCGGCTTTGGTTGCACTGCTTGCCGTTTTGGCAGGATGCCAGGGGCCCATTATGAGCGGCGGTTTCAACGTATCGCCTTATCGTGACTACGGCGTCGACGGCCCCGGCCCCGGCGTGCTCCCGGAAAATTACCAGCGAACATCCTATCCCGGGCCGATGCCCGGTATGCCCGAACAGGGAATGGGAATGATGCCGGTAATGGGCCCGATGGGTGCCGAAGCGATGCCCATGGTCGGTATGATGCAGCCGATGGGTCCGACCTCACAGGTCAACTTTCGCGGTCCGGAATCCATGATCATTCGCTGGGACGCGACAGTTCCGGGAACCTTCGATTCAGACCCCTGCGTGTGTCCTGCGACGCATGATTTCGTTCAAGGCAACATCTATCGCCTGAAGATTTCGAACATTCCGGGCTACGAGGGCAAGGATCTGTTTCCGACCTTGGAAATCGCCCCGACGATGGCTCGGACGCAGGCGTTTTTGGGACACAACACGGTCCCGATCGAGTTCACGGACAACGATTTCGAGCAGGTTTTCTCGGGTAATTTCATCACGAAGGTCATTTATCTGCCGAATCCGGAATTCCAGGGTTTGGCCATGGCCGGCGTGGGAACGCTCGTCAATACGCAGCTTGAAGCCGGTGCCGACCCGATTGTCGAAGCGAGTAATCGCGGTGCGATTTTGGCGATTATCCGCATGGGCAATAAAGATCTGAGCGGCGTGGTCGCGGAACGCAAGCGGATGGCCGCGGCGGCTCCGATGATGATGCAGCAGGCTCCGGCCTATCCGGTCACAAGCGGCTCGATTCCGCAGAACGCCATTTCGGGCGTGAACGTTCCGGCTTATGGAACGCCGATGACGAAGACCTCGACCGGCATCCCCGGACCGCCGCAACTGCCGCGCGGTCAGCATGCCACGGATCGCCATCCGGTCATTCGGGCCGAACCGATTCCCGCTCCGCCACGAGCCGTGGGTTACGACCAGCAGAACGTCGTATACTATCCGAATTACACGACGCAAATGCAGGTCCAGCAACAAATGCAGGTTCCGGCCAATCCCACGCCGGTCGCGCCGACCCCGGTGCAACCGCAGCCGACCCCGTAAGGCTTCGCAGGAAAGTATTCGGTACCCCAAGAGCCTGTTTCGTGCCCTCCCCACGGAACGGGCTCATGTCCGTTGAGGGAGAAATTGTAGGAACGGAGTCTTACACGGTATGAAAAGAAAAATCATTTGCACGCTCCTCGGTTACTTGCTGCTCGGTCTGACGCTCTCCGTTTCGGCCCAGGTTCCGCAGCCGCATTCGGGCCAGCATCCGGGATTCCAGGGGCCCGGCTATCCGGGATCGCCGATTCAGGGGTATTACCAACCGGTCAAAATCCGCGGACCGGAAGGTACGAAAATCGCTTTGGCCACGGACCTTCAGTTCGTTCAACGGCAGGCGACGCCCCATGCCGTGGGCTTGCTCGTCGGCGGTGATTACCGCATGCGACTGACGAATATTCCCTTTCATCCAGGCAAGGAAGTCTTTCCCACGGTCAAAGTCATTGCAAGGACTTTCCCGCCACAGGGGTTGGAGTTGGATTATCCGATCCTGATCGACATTACGCAGGAAGACATCGAGTTGGCGATGAACGGACAGTTCGTCACCCGCGTCATCTACTTGGAAAATCCCGGCACGGCCATCCCGGTTCGCGGCGATATCGGGACGCAGCCTTCGTCGGACGTTGTCGCCACGGCCGACCCGATGGACGTAGCTGTGACGATGGGGCAGCCGGTTGCCATCGTCCGACTCGGCGGACGGATTCCCTCGACGCTCGGCGGCATTGACCCGGGCTTTTTCCACGGCTGCCCTTCTTGGCTTGCCTTCGACCGCCGCGCGGACCGGGGATTCGACGTTTCTCTGTACAGAAACCGGACCGCCTTCGGCGTGCCTGTCAGTTCTGTGCTGGCAACCGTGCCCGAACAGAACTTCACACCGGCCACTCCGAGAACCGCACCGAGCAACCGTCCGCAGGCCATTCCGATTCAGGAAACAACGCCTCAACTGGCTGTACCGGGCCGGCGGAGTTACCACTGATCTAAAGGACACGCCGAAAACAACGCCAAAAAAACATGACGACTTCATTCCTTCGAATTTGCTTCACCTTGGTTTTGACGCTGCCGTGCCTGGCATTGTGCTCCTGCGTTTCAAGCACCTCGCCGTATCCCGTTGCGGCCCGAACGGCTTGGGATGGCGTGAACATCCCGGAAGCTGAGCCGTTTGAGTCCGAGCCACTTGAGGGCCGCGGCGATGTTCTCATGTTCCAGCCGGAATACAAACCCGAGTATCTGCCGAATCCCGATAAAACCCGCATCGTACAAAGCGGCCGGGAAAACGGGGTGATCCGACAGGTTGCGTTTCTTGATGAAGAATCAGACGAACCGGCCGTCGTCGCGGCGGCCCGAACTGCCAAGCGGGACGCGCTGACAGTCGATCCCACCCTGAAAACGCAGGCTGCCGGAGTACTCGCGGCCCATGAAAGCGAACAGGACGTCCTTGTTCCGACTTGGGTGCCGCCCACGGCTTCAGGACCCTGGCCGGCCAAAGAATATTTGATCGACGGCGGCGATAAGATGAAACCGGTTTACGTCGAAGAAGATTGGACGGTCCACAATTTGGAAATTGAAGACACGGTCGCCCATTTCGATACCGTGGACGGACGCACGCTCGTGGAACCGTCGAACCGGGTCCATCTCTACGCTCCGCGTTTCGGGGCAGTTCGAAAAGTCGAAGGCATTTACAGTAGCGGCCAGATCACGGTCCTGTCCGAAACCAAAAGAGAGATGGGACTTAAAGAGCGGAAGCACAGTGAAGAACTTGGTTTTACGGCCCAGGAAACGCAGACCGGCTACGCCCGAACGCAGCATCAACCCGGCGGCGTGGGCGGACGCACGGCCAGTGCGGGAGCCGGTGTCACGGCCGGATTGGTCGGGGCAAGCAATTTCGAGTCCGTTTTGTCCGAATGGAACGTGCTGCAAGGCCGGGCGCTCGGTTCGGCGGAATTGCTCTACCTGACTGAAGGATCGCTTTCGGCACGTGGTTGGATGGGCCAGGAGGGCGTTAAAGTCAGTATCGGCGAACAGGTTCCCATGGCCGCGACTACGGAAGAAGGAGCGGAATCGTTCTTCGTCGTCAAAGAAGGTGACTCGAAAACCTCGAAGCTGCGATTGATCAAGGTGGCTTCGAAGAAATCGGCCCAGCCGGGCGATTTGGTCGAATTTACGTTGCGATTTGACAACGTGGGGACCGAGCCGATCGGTAATGTGACCATTTTGGACAACTTGACCACACGCTTGGAATTCCTACCGGGTTCGGCCCAGTCGTCGTTGGCTTCGGGGTTTGTCGTCCAGCCGAACGAGGGCGGTTCGTTCACGCTCCGTTTCGAAATCACGGATCCACTCAAGGCGGGAGAGTTCGGCATCGTAAAATTTCACTGTCGCGTGCGGTAGGTTTGGTTCGTTGTTTCGTCCACCCCAAGTTCCGCTGCGCTCCACTTGGGGCTCTTGGAGAGTCTATGCCCACGGCTTCTGTTGCGAATCTTGAATATCGGGCTCGGCTCCTGCGGGCTCTCCGGGCTTTTTTCGATGCAAAAAACTTCGTCGAAGTCCAAACGCCGGTACTTTCGGCGGAGACGATCGTCGATGATTTCGTCGAACCTTTCGTCCTGACCGATCCGCAACTGCCTATCACCCCGCACGGCGACCGGCGGTATTTCCTGCAAACGTCTCCCGAGTTCGCCATGAAGCGGCTCCTCGCGGCGGGGATGACGGCCATTTACCAGATCGGTCCCGTCTTCCGAAAAGGCGACCGGGGACGATTTCACAACGTCGAGTTCACCATGCTCGAATGGTACCGCGTCGGCGACGATTACAAGGCCGGACAACGGTTTTTGGCCGAACTGATCGAGCACGTTTCCGGTCGGACCGTTCGTTTTTGTACGTTTATTGATCTCTTTGAGAGCAAACTCGGCGTGAATCCGCACCGGGCCACCCCCCGCCAGCTTCGCACGCTTGCCGAGACCAACGGCGTGGTTTGGCCCGAATCGTTTCTTGATCCCGAAACCGACGACGAGCCCGGCGAAGCGGCGCTCGGTTGGCTCGATTTGCTGTTCTCGGAACTCGTCCAGCCGGATTTGGACGCCGTGATTGTGTGCGACTTTCCCGCCTCTCAATCGCAATTGGCTCGAATTCGTATGGAAAACGATGATGCGGTCAGCGAGCGATTCGAGCTTTTTTTGAATGGCGTGGAATTGGCCAACGGGTATCATGAACTGCTGGATGCCTCGGAACTTCGGCGGCGGTTCCAAGAAACGGCCCGGCGACGCAAAACGGCGGGAAGGCCCGATTTGCCCGTGGAAAGTCGCCTTCTCCAAGCCATGGAAGCGGGCCTTCCTCCGTGCAGCGGTTGCGCGCTGGGTCTGGAACGTCTGCTTATGACGCTCCTGAACGCCGATTCCATCGACGAGGTTTTGCCGTTTCCGATCGACCGGGCCTGAGCGGTTATCCTCCGTTTCTGGACGGGAGCGTCAGGCTCCGCCGAGTATGGCTTGCAGGACGTAGGAGACACCGATACGAACGACGACGTAAATGCCGCCGAGAATCAGGGCCGTCTGGATTCGGACCTTGAAGACCAACCAGACGGCCGCGCCGATACAGCCGGCTACGATCAGTGCCGCGACCAGGTTGGCATGCGAGCCGAGCGAACCGCCGAGAAGATGCGTTATTCCCGCCGCACCCACGGCCCCCAGCACGGCGACGATGAGCGACTTGATAAAGTCCCGCTCTTTTCCGAGCAAAAATTGCATCAGCAGCATCAGGACAACGGCGTCGATCAGGAATTTA
>JBEBTM010000195.1:0-7828 GCA_040393745.1 Thermogutta terrifontis
CCGATCCGTCGACGACAAAAATCATTTCGGCGGAGTTTTCCAGTTGCACCGGCGGATAATGCGGTCCGCACCCTCGGTTCGATCGACCAGCGACGCCTTGAGAGCGGCCGTGGCGATGACGGTGCCTTCGCCGCCTTCGTGACGCCAGCCGAGTTCCCGTGCCAGATTTTCGGACGAAATCGAACCCGGCTCCATCCAGGGAACCGGCGTCTTGCGTTCGACGAGTAAAATCACGTCCGAAAGCGACGGCGCCATGACAAAAAAATCCACGGTCCGGATCGCCTGACCCGACGGGGGGAACGCCGTGGACTCGCCGACAACGACGTCGTAATAACAGAGTCCCGCCGGCTTGACTTCGGTTACGGTGCTGCAACGAAAAATCGGAATATCGACGAAGTGGAACTGCCGGTTGTGTTCGCTGTCCCAGGGTTCGTCAAGTTTCAGTTTTTCGTATAAACTCTTTTCCCCGAGATACGGCAACAGCAAAGTCCGCCAGCTATGGAGCGGGTTGCCATCATTATCAAGAGTGAACGCAGGCGGAAACCGACCATGCTCTTTTTCGTACTCCGCCATGGCCGTTGCGAGGTAGGCCATGTTCGCGGTACACATCTCATAAGGCTTATGCCGCCGGGGACCATTCTGTGGAACCGGCGACGAGGGCATGAATAAACAGGCCATGAGCACGCCCAGCGTGACGAGAATTCCGAGAATTTTATATAACGTATGTTTGGTCATCGATTGTCCCTATCTGACAGGCATATCGACCTTCCGCTTGCAGTGTGAAAGCCGCTGTGTATTGTTTCACAGGCGTTAGCGAGTGGAACTACGCGAAAAAATGAATAATCATCATGAACCGGAGGCGGATCGCAGTGGAACCTCCGGCGTTTGCGCCAATGTAGCTAAATGAGGGTTATTCGATCATCTCACGGATGTTTTTCGGGGATGCTGGAAAAGACGTATGCAGTGAGCGGTTCAGAGCAGCGGAGTCTGTTGTTTCGATCTTTCCCCGCATCATTAACCGTTCCCAAACAACGATGGGATTCCGATCCTTTACGAACCTTCCATTGTCACCTTGCAGCCATTCGATTGTGTAAGCCGAAATTTTCAAGCGGTTTTCGTCGTCGACTTCGTATGTTTTGAACAAATACTCAACAGTGTCAACATGGTGAACGGCGCCGGGGTATTGATAATGCGGAGAAATTCCCGGCGAAAAAAAAGTGAACGTGGCGTCCGTTTTCCACTGGGGGGAATCAAACAATACACCGGAGTCAAGTAGCGTTTTCGTTACCGCCGTCTCACGGATTTCCCGACCGATTTCGAACCCAAATATCCTTCTCGCTTTCTGAACCCTTGCCGAATTTACGTCAATCGACAGAATCCGAACGTAGGAAAAGAATCCCCAAGCAAGCATGCCGACAACGAGTAGCGTCGCGAGCAGGCCGCGGTGTCGGATTATTTTATCTCGACGGGTTTGTTCGGTCATCAATTCGTGTTCAAAAAACTATGAGCGAGGCTCGTGCCGGTGACTTCGCCGCTCGGCCAAACGGGAGATTTACGAGGTGAACAGGCTTTGAAAACGAGGATCCCGGTACAGGTCGTCGTCTTTGATCGGGGTACTTTCGACCAGTTTTTCGATAAGCATGTCGGCGGTGAGTCCTTCGCTTTCGGCCAGGAAGCTCATGACGAGACGATGTCGGAGGACCGGTTTGATGAGGGCCTGGATGTCGTCGGTGGTGACGTGGCTCCGGCCATTGAGGAGAGCCCTTGCCTTGCCGCCGAGGATCAAATACTGCACCGCTCTCGGGCCGGCGCCCCAGGAAACGTATTGCTGTACGATTTCGGGAATTCCTTTCTTCTGGTCGACCCGCGTTTGACGCACCAGGGCCAGGGCGTACCGAGTTACACTGTCGGCCACGGGAACCTGTCGGACGATCTTTTGCAGTTCCGTGATCTCTTCGGCCCCGAGGACGGGCTTGATCTCGTCGGTTTCCAGCGACGTGGTGTTGCGAACGACTTCGAATTCCTCGTCGAAGCTGGGATATTGCACGAAAACTTTGAACATGAACCGGTCCTGCTGCGCTTCGGGAAGCGGGTAGGTGCCTTCCTGTTCGATGGGGTTCTGCGTGGCCAGGACGAAAAACGGTTGCGGGAGCGTGTGACGGTTCCGGCCCACGGTGACCCTGTTCTCTTGCATCGCTTCCAAAAGGGCCGACTGCGTCTTGGGCGGCGTGCGGTTGATTTCGTCGGCCAGGATCATGTTGGCGAACAGCGGGCCCTCAAGGAAGCGGTAGTCCCGACTGCCCGACTCACGGTTTTCTTCGATGATGTCGATGCCGGTGATGTCGGCGGGCATCAGGTCCGGCGTGAACTGGATGCGGCTGAACTTGAGATTCAGCGACCGGGCCAATGTGCTGACCATGAGCGTTTTGGCCAAGCCCGGCACACCTTCGAGCAGGCAATGGCCCCGGGAAAATACGGAAATGAGCAGTTCGTCGATGACCTCGGTTTGGCCGACGATGACCTGGGCAAGCTGTTCGAGAACTTTTTCCCGGGCTTCGGCGAGTTTCGTGACGATGTTTTCGGACATTTTTTCTCAAGGGGTTAAGGAGCCCCAAGTGGAGCGCAGCGGAACTTGGGGGTTGCGTTTCGTTTGAGGGGCCACCCGGAAGTTCCGCTGCGCTACACTTCCGGCTCTTTTTCATTTATGATTTATTCATCGATCATGTCATTCGTCACTTTTCTTTGATGCTCGTGGTTTCACTCGTTACGCTTCGTACTCCGAAATGAAATCCATTGGTCATCGCATATAAATGGGTAACATGCCTCGGTCGAGCTGGAGGATCGTGAGGTTGATCGACGTGGTGTACACTTTGCCGATGTAGCCTTGTGACCAGGCACCGTCGCTGCCGGCTTCGTTGATGATGCGTTTGAACAGCTTTTCCCGGTAATCCTCCCATTCCTTGCCGCCTTGCCGGAATTTTACCTGGGCGAAATAGTAATGAGCGTAATGCCAATGGCCGTAGTCGTTATTGCTCGAAATGTTGCCCAGCGTTTTATCGCAATATTTGATTAAATTCGGTACGAATTCGTCGTCGTATTCCCCGGCGTTGAACAGGCAGGCAATCGCGGCCGCGCTGATAGGGGGTCTTCCACCGCCGCCGTGGCGATTGTATTGAACCCCCCCCTCCCCTTTTTTGATCGAGCATTTGTGGATGTAGTCGATCGCCTTGTCAATGACTTCCTTCGGGACCGGAATGCCCGCATTGCGACAACCTCGCAGGGCTTGAACCTGGGTGATCGTGGTCGAGCCTTCGTCAAAATCGTTGCCGTCTTTCGCGCTGACGTAGCCCCAGCCACCGGCTTTCGTTTGGGCCTGCCCGCAGAATTTCACCGCCTGGGTCATGAGCTCCATAAGCCGCTGCCGCTGGGCCTCGTCTTCCTCCTCGCCGAACACCTGGGACAGGAACAGGAGCCCAAAACCATGGCCGTAAGTGTAACGATCGTCTTTATCGCTGCCAATGAGTCCGCTAGGCCGCTTTTGGTCGAGGAGAAAATCCACGGCCCGCTGAATGTTCGTGGCGTATTTGCCTTGGGTCGTGGTGGAACCTTCGGCCAGCAGGGCCAGTCCGGCCATTCCGGTCATCGCGGACGGATAACTTCCGTTGGCGTTCCAGCTACCGTTGGACGATTGCGTGGCGGCGAGCCAGTCGAGCCCTCGGGTGACGGCCCTGTTGACATCGGCATCCGTCACCTGGGCGTACAAAGGCAGGGCAAAACCGAGGCAGACAATGAGGGCAAGCGAAACGAAAAAGCGGTTTACGGTCATGGTGAGCGGATCTCTTAACAGGGAAGATCAATAAAGTATAACCGGCACATTTTACCATGAAGCGGGCAAGAGTACAAACACATTATCCGCGCAAAAAAAAGACCCGGCGTTCCCCAACGCCGGGTCGTGTTTCAGTCAGCCAAAAGACCGGAGAACCCGGGATTCAGCGAGGCAACTCAGTTACAGCAGCCGTAGCCGTAGGTGCCCATTTCGTAGGCCGTTCCGTAGTAATTCTTCTGCGAGCAAATGCGCTGGAAGAAGTTGCGGATCGGGGTGTTGCCGACGCGGACGCCGGGGTATCCGCAGGGATCACAGGCCGAGACGCCGCAACCGTAAGCCGGAGCACCGTAGCCGCAGGGTTCGGCACAGGGGGCGCCGTAGCCGTAAGCCGCTCGGCGGGCACCGAACAGCGGGGCGCGATACGGACGACCGTAGGGCATGCAAGCGTCGGCACAGGGCATGCCACAAGGTTCGGCACAGGGAGCGCCGTAGCCGTAACCGACCTGGCGACCGCCGAACAGCGGGCAATGCTGCGGACGACCGTAGGGCATGCAGGGATCACAACCGTAGGCGGGTTGCGGCATGCACGGCGGGCACGAGCGACGCAGGAACGGACGACGCGGGCAACATCCCGGCATGACCGGACCGCAAACGTCGGCATAGCCTTCGATCACCTGGCCGGCGGGAATTTCTCCGGTTTCAACCGCTTCGATTTCCATGATATCGGAATCGGCGGCTTCTTGGGCGACACTAACCGCGCACAGAGCCATGACAAACGTGAAAGCGAACGCAAGGGTCAACAACTTTTTCATCTGAGTTTCTCCTTCTAGGTGTGGAAACTGTCGACATCGGAATCCTCTCCAAGCGTAATTCGCAACAAAATTGAGAGAGTACTTGGGGGAATCCCCTCATTTCCGACTGAAAACAAATCATAAACACAGTGTTGAACAGTCAACATGAGTATATTAGCATCCAAAAAAATATTTTCAAATAAATATTTTGCCTATTCGTCGTTTTTTTTGTAATTTACCTATTTTTGCTAAAGATTTACAGAAAGACGCCGACGACCTTGGCCCGTCGACTTGTCACGAACGGCAAAATCAATACAATCAGAAGCGTAGCGTTTTGCCGGTTAGTGGCTCCGGCGTCTTGGACCCCGGGCTGAACAATGAACCCTTATGGAGAATAAAAGATCATGGGCACGGTGGTTGAACTGACGGAAAACGATTTCGATCAATTTGTCTTGCAGTCGGACGTTCCCGTCCTCGTGGATTTCTGGTCGACTTCCTGTGCCCCCTGCCGGGCTCTGGCTCCGATCTTGGAAGAAATGGTCCCTGAAAATGAAGGCGATGCGAAAATCGCGAAAGTCAACGTGACCAACTTTCCAACGCTCGCAGCCAAATTCAGGGTGGAGATGCTGCCGACACTGCTGTTCTTCAATAACGGCAAAGTCGTCGAACGGATGGTCGGTCTTCAGTCGAAAGACAAACTCCAGGATGCGCTGGACGAGATTGAGTAGGCCGGATTGAACCGGATTGAGCGAAGCGGGGAAAAGATGATGCCGATCGAAGAATTGCGGGAAAAGCTGTGGGAATACGACCGGCGCTATCGGGCCGGGGAACCTGCCCTGTCCGATTGGGAATACGACCGCCTGCTCCGACAACTTCATGACATGGAGGACGCCGCCGGCGAGCCTGTCCCGCCGGATTCGCCCACGCGGCGAGTCGGCGGCGAAACCGTCGAGGGCCTCGTTTCCGTGCCGCACCGGATTCCCATGCTGTCCATTGAAAATACGTACAGCATCGGGGAACTCCGCGACTTCGGAAACCGGGTCAAAAAATTGCTCGGCAGCGAAGATCAGGCCGCCTGGATCGTCGAACTCAAAGTCGATGGTGTCGCGGCCTCGCTGGTCTATGAAGACGGCGTTTTGGTCCAGGGACTCACTCGCGGCAACGGCGTTCTCGGCGACGATGTTACGCATAACATCAAAACGCTCCGGGACATCCCGCTTCGGCTCGAACCGCCCAAGCGAGCAAAGTCGATGCCGAAAACCTTGGAGATTCGTGGCGAAATTTATATGCGCAATTCCGATCTCGTCCTTTTGAATGAGCGGCAACAAACGGCAGGACTTCCGACTTACGCCAATACCAGGAACGTTACTGCGGGCAGTATCCGGCTCTTGGACCCGAAGGTCTGCGCGGAACGACCGCTTCGGTTTTTCGCCCACAGCGTCGGGCTCTGTGACGGACTGAAAGCGACGAATCATTTCGACTTCCTGAAGGAATTGGAATCCTTCGGCATTCCGGTCACGCCGCATGTCCGACGGTTCGACGATTTCAATGCCGCGGCCGATTTCTGCGAAGAACTTTATGCCTCGGAGGGCAATTTCCTGACCGAACTGGACTTTGAAATCGACGGACTCGTGCTCAAGCTGGATCGCTTCGATCTCCGGGAAAAACTGGGATCGACGTCCAAGTCGCCGCGCTGGGTGATTGCGTACAAAGTCGAAAAGTACGAAGCGACGACCACACTCCGGGAAGTTCGGGTTCAAGTCGGTAAAACGGGAACCATCACGCCCGTGGCCGAATTGGAACCCGTCGAACTGGCCGGGACCGTCGTTTCCCGCGCCAGTTTGCACAACGCCGAGGAAATCCAGCGCAAGGATATCCGAGTGGGCGATGTGGTCGTCGTGGAAAAGGCGGGCAAAATCATTCCGCATGTCGTCCGGGTTGAAAAGCATTTGCGTAAGGGAAACCTTCCCGAATACGATTTTCCCACGCGGTGCCCTGCCTGCGGCGGTCATGTCAGCCAGGATGCCGGCGGCGTGTATATCCGCTGCAACAATCCGGAATGTCCGGCCCAGATCAAGGAAAAGCTGCGTTATTTCGCGGGTCGAAACGCCATGGATATCGAAGGACTCGGCGATAAGCTGATCAACCAGCTTGTCGACACGGGCCTGGTCCGCAATTTCGGCGACCTGTACCGGCTCACGGAAGAATCCATCGAGTCACAAAACCTTGAACGGATGGGCAAAAAGTCGGCTCAAAAACTGCTTGACGGCATCAAGCGGAGCAAGAGCCGGGACTGGGGCAAACTGCTCAACGCCCTGAGTATTCGACATGTCGGCAATCGCACTGCAAGCATTTTGGCCAAGCATTTCGGGAATCTGGAAAACCTGCAAACGGCGACGAAAGACGAATTGGCCGAGGTGGATGAAATCGGGCCGATCATTGCCGAGAGCGTGTTCGAGTTCTTTCACGGCGACGAAGGCCGGTAAACAGTGGACGATCTGAAATCGCTGGGACTTTTCTCCGCAACTCCACAAGCGGCGGTGAAAAAGAAAGCGAAAACGCTGTTCGACGACGAAACCCTTGAGGATGCCGGCGGCAATGATGTCGGAGGTACACCGCAACCCTTGGCGGGTTTGACCATCGTTGTGACCGGCTCGCTGGAGCATTTCAAGCGGAACGAAATCGAAGGCGTGATCGAACAGTATGGCGGTCGGGCTTCATCGAGTGTCTCGTCAAAAACGTCGTTCGTACTCGTCGGTGCGGATCCGGGCAGTAAGCTGGCAAAAGCGGAAAAACTGGGTGTCCGGGTGGTCCATGAACCGGAATTCCTGACAATTTTAGGGGAATTGCCGTCGACAACGGGAAATTGACGGAATTTACGGCCCGCGATCGCGAAGTCGTACCATGTTGCCATTCTGGGGCTGCGCGGTAAAATATCGTCTGTTCTGGCGCGTTTTTTTGCGTCGATCCGTAACTCACCAAAAGAACAACGAGGTTTCGAGTGCCCGGTACAGCCATTATCGGTCTCCAGTGGGGAGACGAAGCAAAGGGGAAAATTGTCGATCTTCTCACCGAACAAAACGACATCGTCGTCCGCTATCAGGGCGGTGCGAACGCGGGCCACACCGTGGTCATGGACGGTAAGAAATATAAACTATCCCTGATTCCCAGCGGAATTTTTCGACCCCGGGTTCAATGCGTCATCGCCGGC
>JBEBTM010000196.1:0-7822 GCA_040393745.1 Thermogutta terrifontis
TGACGACGCCGTACTTGTTTTTCAGCAAGGAGGGCGCATCCGTTACAATCACACGGCCGGGCTCCTGTGGCAGTGGCCCGCGGGACAAGTCGCGGATTGGACGGAAGATGACTTTCAAAATTGGATTGCGAGCCGAACGACGAGCCCGTCGGAAACGATACTGCGGCTTAAAGACGGTCGCCTTCTGAACTGGCAGCGAAGGCCCTTGGTGGTTCGGGGTCGGGAACTCGGTCGGATCTGGCAGTGGACCTTTGACGATCCCCTCCAGGAAGAACGGCGACGGCGGCAGGACGCGGAGCAGGCGTCGATGACCAAGAGTGAATTTCTGGCCCACATGTCCCACGAGATTCGCACGCCGCTCAACGGGGTCATCGGGATGACCGACCTGCTGATGGGAACCGCCCTGACCCCGAAACAGTACGAATATGCCGAGTTGATTAAGTCGTCGGGGCGATCCCTCCTTTTTCTGATCAACGACATTCTCGATTTTTCGAAAATCGAGGCGGGCAAGCTGGAGTTAACCGAAGGGCCGTTTTATCTTCGGGAAATGCTCGAAGCCGTACTCGGAATCAGTGCGGCCAAGGCATCGGCCAAGGGGCTTGAATTGTGCTTGGTTTGTGACGAGAATGTCCCCTCCCGACTCATCGGCGACGAAGGCCGGCTGCGACAGGTGCTGATCAATCTCGTGGGAAACGCGGTGAAATTCACCGAAAAAGGCGGGGTCCGCGTGGATGTTTCACAGGTTCGTCACGAGGCGGGCGAACATCCGGGCTGTGTCCTGCAAATCAACGTCACGGATACGGGAATCGGCATGCCGGCCGAACGGTTGGACCGACTTTTCCAGTCGTTTTCACAGCTCGACGCCTCACAATCGCAACTGTACGGCGGGACCGGACTGGGACTGGCCATTTCGCAGCGGCTGGTCAATCTCATGGGAGACCGGATCCGGGTTCGCAGCCGGGAAGGCGTCGGTTCCTCGTTTTATTTCGAGATTCCACTGCGTTGTGATGCGCAGCAGTGGACCGACGATCTTTCAGTCCGTGAAATCATGCGTAAAGAGGCGATGCATCTTTCGGGTCGGGACGTGCTCATTGCCGTGGAAAACGAAGTCCTGCGGGGTGTTTTGCAGGAACAGCTCCGCTCCTGGGCGATGGAGGTCCACACGGCGATCGGTTCGGAAGAGGCCCTTGAACGGTTGCGATATGCCGCGTCGAACGGTCGGCCCTTGCCGCTTTTGATCGTGGATTCCGGGCTGGATGATGGTCGCGGTGCCGAATTGATCCGTAAGGCCCGCGGCCTGGCGAGTTACGAAAAGACCGGCATGATCCTGGTGGTGCCCTTGTCGGAAGAATATACCGAACAGGAGAACCCGGCGCTGTTGCTGACGAAGCCGCTTTACGGTTCGTCGCTTTTCATTGCGATTTTGGACGTATTGGAGATTTCGCGGACACCGTTGCTTGATACCTTCAAAAACCGGCGGGATCCCGATTCGCAAGTGGAAACCCGATTTCGAATCGACTCCGCGCTCATGCGTGCGGAAGCGCCGCCGACGATCCTGGTCGCCGAGGATAACCGGATCAACCAGCTTGTCATCAAGGAAATTCTCGGCAACGCCGGTTTCGAATTCGAAATCGTCTCCGATGGTCGCGCCGCCTGTGAAGCGGTTTCCAGGTTTCCGTATAATTTGATTCTCATGGACTGCCAAATGCCGGAAATGGACGGCTATGACGCGACGCTACTGATTCGGTCCTGGGAGAAATCCAATCCGGACAGGCTCGCGCCGGGCCATTCCGTGCCGATCCCGATCGTTGCTCTTACGGCCAATGCGACCCGGGACGACGAACAGCGTTGTTTCAATGTCGGTATGGACGCTTATTGCAGCAAGCCGATTGATGCCCGAAGGCTCGTGCAGGAAATCCGGCGACAACTGGTCGTCCACAGCCAAGCGGGAAAATGACGAAACATATATTCCCGAGCCGTCCCACGGATCGCGACTCGTTTTTTCTCCCTTCCTCCCCCGGAGTTGCCATGCGCTTCGTGACATTGATTTTGTTCCTGTCCATTGCCGTTTTCGT
This sequence comes from Thermogutta terrifontis, assembly GCA_040393745.1. Taxonomy (GTDB): domain Bacteria; phylum Planctomycetota; class Planctomycetia; order Pirellulales; family Thermoguttaceae; genus WRKP01. The sequence goes on from JBEBTM010000196.1 coordinate 2,076, forward strand.
GTCGCCCGCTTCCGCTGAGACCGCCCGTGTCGGCGATGTCCTCTTCGAACAGTCGTTCGGCGGTCGAAATCTGCCCGACGGCTGGAGCGTTTCGAATTCGAAGTTCGTTTCGGTCCTGGAAAATGCGGTGCAACTCGATTTACCGTCCGGCGGCGACGATAAATATGTTTCTGTGACGAAAAAGCTCGACGTCGGACCGATGCGTGGCGCCCGGCTGCGGATCACGACCCGGATCAAGGCCGACGGCGTGGCCGCGCCGCCGAACCGTTGGAACGGCGTCAAGGCGATGCTCGTGCTCGACACGCCGGATGGTAAACGTTGGCTCCAGCAGGATGGCGTCTGGGGACCTTTCGATTGGAAGGACGTGACCTTCAACGTCAATGTGCCGGAAGAAACCACGGCCGCCGAATTTGTGCTGGGGCTCGAAAACACGACCGGAAAGGTCCAATTTCAAAATCTGCGAGTTGCGGTCACCGCCAAAAAACGGCTGAAACCGAGTCCGGGAGAAATGGTGAATAGGCTGGCGGTGTATAAAGGGCATGGTTTGCCTCGGTTACGAGGAGCCATGGTTTCACCGGGGCGTTTCGGACCGGACGACATCAAGGTGCTCGGCGGCGAGTGGAAGGCGAATCATGTCCGCTGGCAACTCACTTGGGCCGGTTTTCCGAATGGACCGGCCGATACGGCTACGGTTGAGGAATATAACGCCTGGATCGAGGCCCAATGCAAGTTGCTCGATGCGATGTTGCCGGAATGTGAAAAGTACGGCGTGTATGTATGCCTTGATCTGCACACGCCGCCGGGGGGACGGATGCCGCGTGAAACCGGCAGCGCGATGCGGCTCTTCCAAGACGAGAAATTTCAGGACGCCTTTGTCACCGTCTGGCGGCGTCTGGCAACGCAGTATAAGGGCCAAAAAATGATCTGGTCCTACGACCTGCTGAATGAACCCGTTGAAGGCGACATGCCGCAGGACAAAGACCTGTTAACCTGGCGCGAGTTGGCCTTGAAGACGTCGAAGGAAATTCGCAGGATCGATCCCGTGACGGCCATTGTGATCGAAGGCGAACCTTGGGGCGGTCCGGACGCGCTGGAGTGGTTCGAGCCTTTTGATCCCAAGGAAGTGCCGAACGTGATTTACAGCGCCCACATGTATATACCGCACCATTTCACGCACCAGGGTGTTTACGAGTCGCCGGTGGGTTCGGTCTATCCCGGCGAAATTGACGGCAAGCACTGGGACAAGGCGGCGCTACGAAAATCGCTTCGGGTGCCGATCGAATTTGCCCGGGACTATGGTGTACAGATTTACATCGGTGAATTCAGCGCGATCCGCTGGGCTCCCGACGGCAGCGCGTGCCGGTATCTCAAGGACTGTATCGAAATCTTCGAGGAGGAAGGTTGGGACTGGGCCTATCACGCCTTCCGGGAGTGGGATGGCTGGAGTGTCGAGCACGGCCCTGGCAAGAACGATCACAAACCGGCCGCCGAACCGACCGACCGTGAGAAACTACTGCGAAGCTGGTTCGAAAAGAATCGCCAACCGTAAGGAGCGGCAAACGAACAAGTTCGTCATTCCCGCCCTCGACCCTCTGATCGGCGGCGGGGATGACGGAATAATACGGAATTTATTGTTTTACCGTGACGGACGCTCCCCCTCATGGATGAGTCTCATAATCCGATCTCCAGTATCAATTCATTGCCGCCCTTGTCGACGTTCACGGGTAGCGTTTGCCGCTTGCCGTCCGGCAACGTGACCGTAATGCGGTAATCGCCGCGAAAGGCCCGGAGTTTGACCTCGCCTTTTTCGTCGGTTTGAAGCGTTTCATTCGTCGTCCAATCTTCCGTGACGAGTTTCTTCAGCGCCTCGAAAGCCGGCTTGGGCGTCATGTCTTTTCGTAACAAACCCGCAGGAGCGTTCATCCAGGCGCCCTGGTCGCTCAAGTCCCACCAGGTGATCGCTTCGACGGACGGATGCGAGAACAGCATCGTGTAAATCCGAACGACTTCCTCGGCCTGTTTCCGCTCCCCTTCGGACGTCGTTTCCATGCCTTTGCGGTTATTCCAGTCAAATTTTCCTTCGCCGGAGAGTAGGGTCAGCTCCGTAAAATGCACGGGCGCCTTGAACTTTGCAAACCGCTCGCAAACATCCCAAATGTGTCCGTTATTCCAGGTTCCGGAGTGCATGTGACTTTGCAGCCCAATGGCGTCGTAAAGCGGTTTGCCGTTTTCGTCCGTTAATTTTTCGACCAGCGAGGCGTACTCGGGGCCCGTCATGTAATCGTTGATCAGGAGCGTTGCTCCGGGATTTCCCTTTCGGGCTTCATGGAAACAGGCTTTGGCGTATTCGATCGACCCACGCTCCTTCATCAGAGCCGTGAGCTTGGGAGCCTGGCGGAGACATTCACTCCGGTCCCATTGGACGACCTCGTTGATCACGTCCCAGGTTTCGATCTTGTCCCGATAACGTTCCGGACACTGGCGTGCGTATTCAAGTTGCCAACGGTAAAGATCGTCCTCGGCTATATTTTTCGCCCAGGCCGGATCGCTGAAATTCCAAGCCAGCGGGTGCCCTTTGGCCCGGATCCCGTTGTCTTCGCACCAAGCCAGGACACGGTCGACATCGGCGTGTTTCCGTTTTCCCTGTTCAGGCTCGAAAGTCCACCAGTAGAAGCCGAGCGTCGCGAAGTTGAACACCTCGGCAAAGCGCTCTTGATAAGCTTCGTTTTCCTCCGGCGTGGCACATCGATTCCATTTGAAGATATTGCAACCGAAAAGGAATTCATGCCCTTGGAATTCGACTTTCACGGCCGCCCCCGTGAGCGGTTTACCGTTTTGCGTGACGGTCAGCGTCACGTTCTCCTTGCGATGTTCTTCGATTCGCTGTTTTGCCTCAGCTTGCCAATCCTCGGCCCCGAACGCGGCGGTGCAGAACAGGACGCACAAACAAATCAATAATCGTTTCATGATTTTCTCCCAATTTTCAATTGTCGCGATTACACGAACGCAAACCTCGCCGGCTTATCCGGTTGGAGCGTACCGAAGTCGGGCCGGTCCAGGAATTCCGCGCCCAGGATCGTCCCCATGCGAAACACGGTTTCCGGGGCAATCTCGGGGTAATGCTCCAACACAAAACGCATTTCGGCCGCAACGCTCAAATCCGGTACCGAGGCCAAACTGTCGGTTCCAAGTAGCACGTTCACGTCCCAGTCGAGCATTTTTTTCAGCGGATATTTTTCGTGACCGAAATAGGCGTGTGACCGGGGACAGAACACCACGGCCATTGTTTCCCGATGTGCGGCAAGGAATTCGAGTTCTTCGTCGTCGAGATAATTCCCGTGAATCACCAAAGCCCGGGGAGCCGCGGCGAGCCGTTCGAGATAATCCATCGGACGACTGCCCAGGATAACCCGCTTGGCATTGTAATCCGGGTCGGCCCGGCGCATCAAATCGAACAGCGGACCGCGCCCCGTGGCCAGGAATTCGATTTCTTCCCGCGATTCGGCCAAGTGCATCGCCACCGGCACGCCCAACCGAACGGCCCCTTCGAGCAAAGCCGGACAAATCGTCTGCGGTGCATGCGGACTTACGCCGTAACGAATATTCGACGGTTGGAACCGTTGCACTTCGAGCAGTTCGGCCGCCTTCGATTCCGTCCACGCGATCAATTCCGTGAAACGATACCATGCCGGAAAAGCGGGCAACGGCGTCGTTTCGGGAATCAACCCCGGCGGGACGATATCGACTAGGGCGTTGGTTTCCGAGAGCACCTCGGCCCGAAGCAGGGCGGCCCAAATTCCGGAAGAAGCGTGATAATCCGGGCCGCGTCGGAATTCCATGAGCCGTGAAATCCAACCGGCCATCCCCCGGCAACCGGCGCGGTCCACCGGCACCGCCAGCGGTTCGGTCAACTGAGACAGTTCCAAATGCGTGTGCATGTTCACCGTGCCCGGCAGAATTCGGCAATCATCGCCGAAGTCATAAACCTCATCCTGGGTGGGTTTTGCGGTGATGGAATCGATCCGGTTTTCGATCACATTGATGAACCGGTTTTCCAGGGGCTTACCGGTCATGGTGTGAATCCACCGGGCCCCCAGGGAATAGGATGCATTCTTGAACGCCGTCATGGTCTACTGTACAATGAGGGTCTCGTTTGAAAATCGATCTGGTAGGACAAAGCAGTTATACCCGATTTGCACCGACATGAAAACGGGCGCCGATGTGACATGACCACCCCCTCCTTTAGAAAAGGAAACTTATGTCGAAATGTCGCAACATCCTGTCGACCGCCTTGTTGGTCTGCGTGACCTTGGCTACCGCTTGGCTTCATGGCGACACCGGCAATCTGCGTCCGCCGGCCGTACCGCTTGTGGCCGTGGACCCTTATTTCAGCATCTGGTCTCCGGCCAATCGGCTTACCGACACGGAAACCGTCCACTGGACCGGCAAACCGCATCCGTTGCACCTGATGGTCCGCATCGACGGCAAACCGTTCCGCCTCATGGGCGCCGAACCGCTGGCCGTCCCCGCGATGCCACAAACGAAGCTCGAAGTCCGACCGCTTACGACCACATACACCTTCGAAATCGAAACAGCCCGCTTCCACTTGGATTTCATCACGCCGTTTTTGCCGGATGATCTTAATACGCTTAGTCGACCGGCAACGTACCTTTTTGTCAAGTTCGAAGCGTTGGATGGCAAAGAACACGACTTGGAAATTTATTTCGACGCCGGAGCCGAAATCGCGGTGAACACGCCGGATCAATCCGTGGTGCCATCAACGCTCAAGCAAACGCACAAACAGCCCGAAATGAATATCAAGACCTTGGCCGTCAGTTGTAGCGAGCAGAATATCCTTTCCAAAAAGGGCGACGACATTCGCATCGATTGGGGCTATTTTGTCCTCTCCGTGCTTGATACGACGAAGGAATCCTACGACCCAAGAAAAGGTGGTAACCTTGAAGCCAGAAACTCCCTGCACCCCGGATTGCCTCAGCTCGTTGACCTCTCTGCTCGGAATGGCGATATCGCACGAAAAGAATTCGCCGCTTCGGGAAAAATCGAAACGCTGCTTGAATCTCAGGAAAAATACCAAGTCGATAAAACGAAGCTCGCGATGGTTACCACTTGGGAAATCAAAAATGTTGAGAGTTTTGACATCTTTCCGATTTTGCTCGCTTACGACGATATTTTAAGCGTTCGTTATTTCGGCGACAATTTACCGGCTTGGTGGCGAAAAGACGGTAAAACAACGAAAGATCTCGTATGGGAATCCTGGAATGTGATATTCTATTTGGATTTCCACGAAAAAATGGCCGATTTCGAAAATTCCTTCTTCGCCGATCTGAAAGCCGTAGGCGGGCCCGATTACGCCCGGCTCTGCGCTTTGGCGTACCGTCACGCCCTGGCGGCGCAGAAGATCGTGGCCGATGTGAACGGGATGCCGCTCATGTTTTCGAAGGAGAATAACAGCAACGGCTGCATGGGTACGGTCGATTTGATGTATCCGTGCGGGCCCCTGTATCTCTACTACAGCCCGGCCATGATGAAGGCCACGCTCCAACCGATTCTCGATTACGCCGCTTCGCCCAACTGGAAATTTCCTTTCGCGCCGCATGACATCGGCACCTATCCGCACGGAACGGGCCAGGTTTACGGCGGCGGTGAAAAAAGCGTGCAAAACCAGATGCCCGTCGAGGAATCGGCGAACATGATTATTCTTGTCGCCGCGCTGGCCGTGGCCGAGG
>JBEBTM010000197.1:0-7814 GCA_040393745.1 Thermogutta terrifontis
GAAGTCCACGTCCGTGATCTTTTCCGTTCGTGAAGTTGTTTTCGCAAGCTGCTCGGTGAGTTGCCGGCGGAGACTTTCGACGTAAATCTGTTGCGAGCGGACTTCCATCTGTTTTTGCCAGATGGATTCTTCCATTCCGGCGGCGATGGCGCGGCGAATTTCTTTTTCCTTTTCTTCCTTGAGGCCGTCCCTGTGTTCCTGGATTTGCTTGGAGACTTCGGCGAGATCGTTTTCCAATCTTTTAATGGTCGGATCGTTCGGCTGTTTGATGATCTGCCGCCGGGCTTCCAAGGTCATTCGAAGCACGCTTTCCTGTTCAACCAGATTGAACATTTTGGGGTCGTTGAGCACAGCCTGTTCGACAATCGGCCTGGGAATCTCCCGGTCCGGATCGTTGGCGGACTCTTCCATCATTTTCAACTCCGCCTGGAGGGCGTAGAGTTTCGAATCGTTGATGTAGACATCCCGCTGGATCGACTCGCCGGGATTAAATCCGGAGACCATGCCCTTTTCACCGGAAGCGGCCCCTTCCTGGGCGGCTTTTTGGAGCGTTGTTCGGATATCTTCCTGGAGCCTTCGGACCGTTGCGGTCTGCCGGTTCAGTTCCATGTTCAACTGCCGGATCATCTGCTCGTTCCAGCTTGAGTTTTGCGATTCGTAGTTCTCAAAATAGGCCGTCATGACGGCATTGACGATCTTATCCGGCTCCTCTCGGTGCGGCGTCTCGATGGAAATCGTGATCATCTCCGACTTTCCCTGTTGCTGAATTCGAAGATTATTCGTCAGCCACTGGAGTTTGTTCTTCTGATCGACCACGGTTTTCAGTCGAGCCACGTCGGGGCTTTCCAGCGCTTTTTCCAACACAAGCGGGCTCCGGATCATCGCAAACTGAGTGTTGACGAAGGTGTCAATGCTCCGGCTTTCGGTCTCATTCCGGATGAAGTACGGACGCACGGAAAGTATCTGGATCCATGCCTTGGCTTCGTAGCGAATCGGAAAGAGCAGGTACAATGCGGCAAAGGCGACCGCCCCGAGGATCAAACCGGTCGGGAGGGCCCACTTCCAGTTCCGCTTGATTCCCGATACGACCAGCAAGATCATAATCTGGGGCGTCATGCGGGAAGATTCGACCGAATCGATTGTCGGCTTCGGGGCAGGCGAAACGTATTCTGTCGGGTAGTATGATCCTTGGCCCATCGGACCGAGCGCCGTATCGGGGCCGCCGGGAATCATGTCGTTACCGTAAGGGGGGTCGTTCTGGGACATGAGTGTAAAACTCCAGTAATGAAGACGAGAAAGGGGGAGAACAATATGCCGTTTCGGCGTCAACCGAAACGACTGGTTTCATGACAAATACAATCAATATTGATCGGTCCGCCGGAAATGACGATCTACGATCAACGGCAAAAGCGGGTTGTTTTTATGACTCCGTCCCTAGAGCTCCACTTTTCGAAAAACTTTTCCCAAGTACCAAATAAAGGTGAAAAAAATCGCCAAGGACACGATAATCATCGCCAAACCGGCAATCTGGTCGGCCAGGACGCCGAGACTTCGTTGGCCGCTCCCCTGGATCGCTGTCAGGAAGCCTTCGAAATGTATCAGCAGGGTTCCCGTCATGGCGATTCGGGCCGCATTGGCAAACAAGGCGAGCGGTACGATCATCGCCGCGACAATCAAATTCTGCCACCAAGGGCGACGCATCAGTAGGATCGCGGCGAAACCGATGGCGAAAAAACTAATCAAAAATCGAATTCCGCTGCACGCGTTTTCGACATTCAATTCCATGGTGCTCAGTCTGATGGTGTTTTTGATCGGGATGGCGGTTTCACCCATCAACTGTAGCAGGATGGCCGCAAATTGGGCCGCGAATTTCTGGAGCCAATCCCGCATCATGTGCTCGAAGCTCCAAGGAAGCTGGAACATGAACACCAGGAATCCGAGCGATGGCAGGGCCCAGAGGAAAGCCCGGGTTCCGTAGAAGAACCAGACCACGCCGAGAATCCAGAAGAACACGGAAAACTGATCCAGCGTTTCCCGGCCTTCGGATACGGCTGCGTAACGCATGAGGCAGGAAACCAGCAGCGGGGCCAAGCCGATCCAAGTTAGCCGGTAGCGGGTTCCCGGATAAGTATCCAACCGCAGATACAGGAACACCGCGACCAATGGCAACACGAAAAACCCGTGGCCGTAGTCAATCTGATACCACCATACGTAAAAAATCTGCATCAAGGGCGTTTTGAACGCGATCAGCGAAAGCGGTAACATCACCACCAAGAGCAGGATCAGGCGGAGTTTTTCGAAAGGAATATCGATCGGCAACCGGACCGGAGCTGGAGCGGCCGAAACGCGAGATCGAACCGGCGTGGCCGGTGATCCCTTTTCACTTGCGGCTTCCTGTGGCTTGGCGTCCGAATCTGCGCGCGGCGTGAAATTCGAGGAAAAGGACCCCCGCTTCCGATTACGGTCCGAGGGGCCCTTGGGAATATCCGCTTCAAAATGATGCTGCGCCTCCTCATTGGACGCCGGGGGATCGGGAACGTCAAATTGACGATTGTTTTCGTTGTCCGCCATGGTAGCCTGTGGGTTTTACGAATTCAAAAACAAAAATGAGCGAGAAGGGTTGTACGGGATTCGACTTTTCTCTTGCACCACGAAAAGACGTCTGAAATCAGGACTTAAATCGGAGTGTACACCGTCCGTCAACCGTTCCGAAGGTCGGCCGGAAGTAAAAACGCTGGTCCAAGTATCCTGCGAGGCACATCCGCTCGGTATATTATACCTCTTTTGCGGGAAATGCCAAGAAAGACTCCGCAAAATCTCCCATTTCGGCAAAGATTCTCGGTAAACCAATATAACATGGATTACAATTTTGCGTGGAAGAGGAAAAACGGGAGATTTTTATGTTTTTTCGGGATTAAAACAATGAAAGAGCGTTTTGTAACAGTTGAAACGCCCTATTGCACCGCCCGTTTTTCCGTGACCGCGAAAGAAACGTTCCAAATTCCGCATTGGGCCGCGAGGACGAGAATCGGCGCAACCTCGCCGTAGGGAACGTCTTTATTCGTGCGGATGCGGACCTCGGTTCCATCGCCCCAAGCAAGGCGGCATTGGAGAAAATGCTCCCGGAGTCGCTCTCGGTCGATCGACTGCGAGCCAAGAAACAACGAGCCTGGCTTGGGAACGTTGACCGTAATCTTTCGCGTCTCCGTTTCCTCGGCAAGCTGCGATGTTTCAGCGGCGGGCAGATCGAGTTCCATCGACGTATCCTGCTGGATCAAATTGCTCGAAACGAGAAAGAAAATGATCAACAGGAACACGACGTCAATCATGGGCGTCATGTTCATCGAAGCGCTGTTCGGTTTGATCTCGGGCGGTTTCATGGAACGCCTTACACCTTCGATTTCTTCAGAAAGCTCCGCTTGATCGGCCCGAGAACCTGCTCGGCAACGTAAGTCGTTTCCGCGATCAGGAAGGCGATCCGGTTACTGAAAATCGAATAGGCCGCCAACGACGGAATCGCGACGACAAGACCTTGGACCGTGGTCACCAAGGCGAGATAAATGCCCTGCGCCAGATCGCCCGCCCGGGCATAGCCTTCGGAATCGGCAAGATTTTGGAAGGCGAAGATCATCCCGACGACCGTGCCGAGCAGCCCCAACATGGGCGCGATGTTGCCGATCACGTTCAGATATTCGATCTTTCGGTAAAGTCGGGACGCCTCTTCGGCCATGGCTTCTTCCGTCGCCTTTTCCACGGCCGACCAACCGAATTCGTATTCCGCCATGCCTGCCCCGAGGACTTCCGCCAGGATGCTATCGCCTTCCTTGCACTTTTGCAGGGCGGCTCCCAGTTGACCCTGCGAGAGCATTTGCAGGATTTCGTCCGCAAACCCCGTCGGCATGAGAACCTTCTGCCGGATCGTGAGCGCGTGTTCGATGATAAGCGCCACGGCAACCAGTGAGAGCAGGATGATGACATACCCGATGGATCCGCCGGCCTGGAGGATGGCAAAGAAGCCCTTTCGGTCCTTGGTTTTCGCAGATTCGGCAGGCGTTTCGGTTTCCGTAACACTTTCGACGGCAGGCGGTGCGGCAACCGGCGATTCTGTAGTCGGCAACGGAATACCTTCCTGGGCCCGGAGCATGCCCGCGGATAACGTCACGAAAAAAAAGAGCCCGATCAAGGATGTTCGGAACATCATGTTCTCCATTGAAAAAAACCATGAGACCCAAGCAAATGGGGCGGTGTAACCCCGAAGTTCCGCTGCGCTCCACTTCGGGCTCTTTTTGGAGGTTACGCCCGGCCCAGGAAGTCGCCGGTGCGGGTGTCCACGCGGACCATTTCGCCTTCTTCGAGGTATTCCGGAACTTGGACTTCCAGGCCCGTTTGCAGCTTCGCCGGTTTCGTGCGCGACGTGGCCGAGTTGCCCTTCACGCCGGGATCACACTGCACGACCTTGAGGGAAACGGCCGTGGGAACCTGGATGCCCACACATTCGTCATTATAAATCAGGGCCTTGATACCGTCGAGATCTTCGGTAATGTACAGCATCTCCTCTTCCACATCGGTTTTTTTGATCGTGTACTGTTCGTAATTCTCCTTGTCCATGAAGATGTAATCATCTCCGTCGGCATAGGAAAAACTCACGTCCCGCCGGGCAAAGTCGGCCACGTCAAGCGATTCGGTTCCTTTGAGCGTGATGTCCACTTTCTGTTTCGACACGAGATTCCGGGCACGAAACTTATACAGCGTCGCCGCTCCGCGCGCCGAAGGCGACTGGACGTTGATCCCCTCGATAATACAAGGATTCCCGTTATAAACAACAACTTCTCCGCGTTTAATTTCCTTGGCAATCATTGATAGGTAACTAGGTAATAGGCTACAGGTAATAGGTACAATAGCAGGTCGAGGATGAACGGGTCGAAAATCCGCTTGCTTTACCTATCACCTAAATTAAATTAGAACTCCTCCTGCCGGGTCGATGGCAATGCCATGGGTGGCTCGACTGAGGATTTCTAAAACGAGGACCAAGGTGTTCGGATCAACCCGCTCCAGAATGCTACTGTCCTCGGCAGGGTCGCGGAACTCGAAATCGTTGTTCAGCTCGACGCCCCCGGTCTTGCAGTTTTCGTAAGAATCGGGGTCGAAATGATACTTCGGTCGGCTCGGACGGTTGGATTTGTCAACAAGTTTACCGGACACCTGCCCCTTTGGAAAGCCACCCTGCCCCTGCGGTTTCGGCGGCGTTTTCGCGTCCGATTCAACATGGGGAAGCGGGGCAAAACGGAGCTCGGGCACCTTGACGATCTTGAACGCGCCCGTACCCGCCGTTTTCTCGAAAAGAAGCACAACGAACCGAGCCCGGCAGAGTTTCGCCCCTTCGAGTCGCTGACGCTCGGGTTCCAAGCAGCCCTTTTCCAGTGTTGCCGCCAACGCCGCGGTTTCGGCGAGCACATCGTCACCTTCCCGGTAGATGATTTCCAAAGCCGCGTGGTCTTCGTAAGACGCCAAAGTCATTGATAGAAAACGTCCCTCCTCGTCGGCCTTGGCATCGAGAATCCGGCGTGAACCCACCCGATGCTGCAATTCACGCTGAACGCTCGACAGCCGGGGCCGTCGCTCCGGGTCGAAGAGCACGAAATAAGTCTCGCGCCAAGTGTAGCGTTCGTCGTCAAAGAGAGACATTGTGAGAGGTCGGGAGTCGGGGACGTTGGTCCGGTCCATGAAATGGGGTTCAATCTGTTTTCGGTGTCGTACCGTAGCGTTCTTCTTCGATCTGTTCCAGGGTTTTCCCTGCGGTGTTCGGGCAGAAAATCGTGCCGATGAGCATGCTGACCGTAGCAAAGCCGACGAGTATCCCTGCGGCAATGGGCAAACCTTCGCCGAAGTCGCCGATGATCATGGCACTGAAAAAGAGCCAGATACTCAGGCAAAACCGGGCCGTGAAAAACGAAAATCCCTGGGCTGCCGCACGGTATCGGGCCGGGAACATTTCCGCAGCCCACATCTGATAAAAAGCCTGCTGCCCGGAGCCGTTGTTGATTCCCATAAGAACCGACGCCGTGGCGAAAATACCCAACCCGAGCATTGCTTGCGGCAGGGTCAGGAGTCCCCAGGCCGCGATGTAAAGGCAGGCGATGACGCAATAAATCACACGCCGGCTGTATTTGTCGGCCAGCGTCATGAAAATGAACAGCGTGGCAAAGCACGATGTCCCGAATAACAGCGCGGTCAGCGCTTGCGAGTGGCCCGTACTGACGCCGCCGCCTTTTTCATAAATGTATGGCAACATTCCGCCGCCCGTACCTGCCGCGAGATTCCAAACCATGTAAACACCGATCAGGAGTAAAAGGCCCCGGAGGTTGTTCGGGTTCGTGAACAAGTCCCAATAGCTCGTCTTTTGCCAAACCCCCGCGGCGATAAGTTTCTCTTCCTTTTTCTTGTTCGATTCCCATTCCTCCGATTCCGGCATCCGCATGCGCATCACCCAAACGATAAACGCGATTATCGCCAAGTGAGCGAACACGATTTTATTGCCCGGCAGATACTTTATCGCCAGTTCTTTCGCCAACTTCTTTTGCCCCGGTTTGACGTCGGAGAGATCGGTCTCGACTCGGCTCATCTGGGCCCTTACCTGAACAAGCTGTTCTTTCACCTGCGGCAGCATTATCCCTGCCGTAGGCTCATTGTCCTTGACCTGTTTGGCTAACATGCTTTCCAGCGTCAGGGTGGATTTTTCAACCTTTTGCAGTGCTTTTTGCCTCATTTCCAAGACTTTGACGTTGTCCGACAGAACTCTCAGTTCGGTATCCTTGACCGGGTCATGCAAATAGAAGGAAAGCAATGCCGAGAGCAGCAAAACCACGCAAGGCCCCAAGGCCCACATCAATTGGGCCATTCCACAGTGTCGGGCTCGATTCTCCGCTGGCGCATTTTCGGCAATCAGTGTCCACGAAGCGGCCACGTCGGCTCCCACGGAAAGACCGACAATGATGAAACCGATCAACAGCATCGGATAACTGACACTGAAAATGATCACCAACATTCCAAGAATATAGAACAGCAAGTCGTAGGTATAAACCAGCTTCCGACCGTAAAGGTCGCAGATTCGACCTCCGATCAAGGCGCCCACGGCCGCGGAAAGCGCGTTTGCACTACAGGCGTTGAGAATCCCTACCTGTTGAGTTGACATGCCGAGATAGGCTTGCCAAAGGGTAAGGCCGGCCGCTCCGGCGACGATGGAGCCCGCGTCGATGTAGCTGGTCATCGACGCAACGATGGTTTTGGTCCAGGTGGAAGGTTGGCTCATGGGAAAAATCCAAACAAGGTTACCTCGGGAAAGAAATGCATGGGCGTCCATTGTACCACAGCGGAAAAGCGAATAAAATAACCGTGGGGTGAGAAATGACAAAAGCCCCCTCTCGATCAATTCCTCTAAATGAGCGACGACCCGTGCTCGCGGATTCTCCATGGATTTTCTACAGTTTCGTAACAAACGTTTCCTGATTTTCGGCGTGGCCAATAAAAAGAGCGTTGCTTGGCAGATTGCCCGGATGCTCCTGGATGAAAGCGCCCAGGTCGATCTGGTCGTCCATAACGAAGCGGTCGCTGAAAAGGTCGGGAAGCTCTTTCCCGAACAGCGCATTTTCCTTTGCGATGTGGAAAGCGACGAGGAAATCCAACGGCTCCGGGGCGAGCTTGAAGCCGCCTTGGCCGACGAACGGTACGATGGTTTGGTCCATTCCATCGCTTTTGCCGATTACAGCGGCGGCATGAAACCGTTCCATGAGACGCCGAAAGCAGCGTTTTTGCAG
>JBEBTM010000198.1:0-7812 GCA_040393745.1 Thermogutta terrifontis
CCAGAAAAGCCCTCCACCTTCTCGGCTTTCACGGAAATTAAACTTTGCTGTTCGACTGACGCCGGAGACTGCGTTTCGCGATGAGCATACACAGGAACCTCATACCGCCTGTTGAGAGTTCGATGCTTTCGGGAACGGGATTTTGTCGTCCTCAAGGTTGGTGGCTTCGGTCTCGACCACAGCAGAATCGAGTGCCTCTTTCTCTTGGAGACGCGGCCTGAAAACCCGGCCCAAAGGAGTGTTGAGCAGTGCGGCCAGGAAAATGATGTCTCCGAACAGGGCCGCGGTCAGGATCGCCAGCATCATGATTCCGAACATTTGCGTCGGGGTAAACGTGCTCAACGCAAAGGCGGAAAGTCCCAGACCGGCAATGAGCGTTGTCTGGAACATCGACGTAGCACATCGGGAATAGGCGAACATCGTCGCTTCTTTCTGGTTCATGCCGTTGTCGATGCCGTCGCGAAACCAGGTCAGGAAGTGAATCGTGTCGTCCACGGCGATGCCCAAGGCGACGCTGGCGGTCATCATGGTTCCCACATCGACGAGGAAGCCGGCTCGGCCCATGAAGCCGAACACGATGACCACGGGGAACACGTTGGGGATCATCGCGCAAAAACCTGCCACGGGACTCCGGAGAATGAACGCCATGGTGACACCGATGAGAATGAACGACGAAACGAAACTATCGACGAGCCCGTTGATAAGTTCGTGCTGCGTTTTATAAACCACGGGGACCATGCCGGTGTAAACCGCTTCGACGGGGTAATCGACCACGGCGGTTTCCGTTTCGCTTGGCCGAAACAAATCGGCAATCGAGTCGGCCTTGCCGGAGAACCACCCCGTGATTTTTCCCATGGTGCCTTTTTCTTCCTCTTTCACCAGGATCGTGTGTTCCGGAAAATTTTCGTTCGGGAATTTTTCCTTGAGAAAACGGTCGATGATCGGATTGGCGACGTTTTGAACGTCGTTGACGAACAAGGCGTAATCGATGTCCCGCTTAAGAGACCAGACGCGAAGGCTGATCCGCCATAGATCGGTGCCGTGTTCCTTTTCCCATTTTTGGGCCTTTTTACGAAAAACATCCATTTCGTCGGACGAAATGCCTGCCGCAACGGCGTGGTCGGGGAAAGCGACAAGCTTTTTCGTGTCCGTCAATCCGGCACGAACCAGGCGGGAAGCGTCGGTGTCGTCCAAGTTAAGCTGACGGAGCGTTTCCATGTAAAGTGGGTCATCGGATTTAAGCGAACGATTGCCATCGACAGTGACGAAGTCGCGCATCTGGGCGCGGTGGTTGTCGATCAAGGAACTGGCGGCGCGTTCGTAGCCGATTTGCCGTGCGCTTTTGCGGCCGCCTTCGGGGAACCGTTTTGTGACAGGCAGAGCTGATTCCGCGGAAAGGATGCCACCGATACCGTCTTGCAGTTTTTCCCGGAGAGCGGCGTTGATGTCTTCGACCAGGCGGAGCCGATCCACGGTATTGAATTTGCATCGTTCGTTATCGAATTTGAGGACGATTTCCATGGGGACCAGCGGGCCGAGATGTTCTTCAAGCCAAGTGTAATGGTGAATAATTTCACTGTCGGCCGAGAAGAATCGCATCATTTTCACCGAGGTTTTGATCTGCAGCATTCCAAAGGCGAAGAAGATCATCAACCCCACACAGGCAAGTGCGACCAAGCGGTTGTTCCGGACGATGAAGCCGCCCCAGGCGCGCCAGAATCGCTGCATGAATGAGTCATCCGACGCCGTGCCGAAACTTTGCACGGAAATATGCTTGGACGGGAAAAAGTACAATAATGACGGAAGGTAATAGAACAAAATAAGCAGCCCCAGCATCACGCCTAGCGCCGAATAGACGCCGAATTTTGTGATCGGGATCAAATGGCTCGTGTAAAGGGACAGCATGCCCAGGGCCGTGGTGAAACTTGCGAAAAAGCAGGGTTTCCAAGCGTGCATCAGGGCCCGCTCGGGCGCGCCGTCGACGCCGTTTTCCTGGATGGCGTCGTGATAATAATTAATCATGTGAACGGCTCCCGACATGGACAAGACGTACACCAAAGCGGGCATGCTCAAGAGGATCGCATCGCACCGGCTTCCCGTCAGAGCCACACAGGCCAGCGCGGCTCCGGCGGAAATGATCGACACCCAGAAGACGAACATGGTGAGCCGAATATTCCGGAAGCAGAGCCAGGCGAGGAATAAACCGATCAAGCCGCAAATGCCCGCGAGGCGTCTGAGCGTGTGCTCGCCTTCGTGAGTGATTGCGACATTGTCCGTGGGCGGACCGCCGAGGATCACGCCGCTCATGTCGGGATTGCGGCCGAACACGATTTCGCTGCACGTGGTTCCGATACCGCCGAAAATTTTAGCGACCAGTGAACGGTGATCCTCTTTCACCGGTGGGTGAACCCCGCATTCCCTGCCGATTTCCCGGATCGCTTCAAGAACTTTGGCCAAATCTTTGCCATGCGGCGCTTCCGTAGCCAAAGTGACCATCATGGCCGTACCATGCCCGTCGGGACTGATGAGCGTACCCTTGAGTTTTTCGAAGATTTCCCGGTCGGTCATGGAAACTCCGCCGATTCCGTCGCCGGAATATTGTTCCCGCAACGCCGCCAGGAGCCGGGGCCCCGTAACCACGGACTTGAAATAATGGGCGTAATACGGCTCGTCCTCCGGAGTTTTTTCGGATGCTTTTTCCTCCTGGAGCGATTCGGTCGCTGGAGCTTCGATTTTGGGGTCGAGCAAGAATTCGGCCTGATACGACGGACCTTCGGAAAGGGATGCAAAATCGTCGATCGACTGACTTGGAACGAGTTTCTGCGCGAACATTTCAAGTCGCGTATCGTCCATCGTGCAGCCTTTCCAACTCACCACGACGAAACGTTCGTACGGAAAATGTTCGAGAAACCAGTTGTACTGCTGCGTTTCGGTAAAATAGCTCGGCAGCCAGTCGGCTACGTTGTTCGAATTGCTCATCAGGGTCCGTTTTGTTCCCATCCAGACGAAAGGCAGGAGGAAAACAATGACGATCAGGATACGGAACCCGTACCGTTTGAAGAAGCCGTTTTGCATGGTATGTCCCCGATCATCGGGGCCTCGTGGAAGCGGCGTTCAAGGTCGCTTCAGGGAAAAACAATGAATGGATACGTTCCGAAAATCTCCGGCGTACAAGACGCCGGATTCGTCGGAACCTTTTTCAGGCACGATTCCCAAGGAAATTTTTTAGGTGCCTTTTTTCAAAAAACGACGCAGACGATCACGATGCATGAAAACAGGGTCATCCCGGCGACGAACGCCAGGATGAAGCCCGTGAAAACCGCATCGGTCCACGCTACATTCGGACCAGGGTGACACTTTTCTTTTGACATGGCCGGACCCTACATGATCAAATTGATCAAGGCGGGCACGCCGAGGACCGCACCGACGAGCAATATGCCGGCGATGATCCAAGTGGTAAGGGAACTGCCTTCTTCGCTGCCGATGTCAGGGTTCAGGGTGTCGGCGAGATTTTCGTCTTTCATAATAGAATACTCCTGTAAAAATGGATTCAAAAAACACCACCACCGAACGCTTGCGTTTCAGTCGTTTGAGCGCGCAGCGGTGCGTCACACGAAATGGAAATCCAACAGGAGTCGCTTCAATTCTGAAGCCGACAGAACAAAAGATGGGGGCGGATGACGCCATACGTCGGCCGAACATCCCCCGAGAGTAAGATGGCGCCGCGAGTGAGAGCCCGATTGGCAGGCTGACGTGGCGGTAAAACGAGGCCGGGGCCATGAACTTCGCCCTGCCATCCGCCGAAATTTCCGCCGAAAAGACAGGGTGAGGGGAATTGCCTGTGGTTGATCGTGGTGCCGTCTTTCCGATCGGGAAATTCGGACGGATCATGCCGCGCATCGTCCTCCGGGGAGCCGACCAAGGCGACATCGTACGAGATAAAGGTTTCCGTCCAAAAGGCTTGGACCAGGAACAAACCGCCCAGCAGAAGGACCGACAGAGCGATCAGGCTGTGTGGACCGGGAAAAAATCGGCGAATACCCCTTTTGAACGATACCCCGGAGAGAGCCTCAGACGGGTGCCCGTCTCGTGAGGGCAAAAGCGAGTGCCGATCCACAGGATCGGATTGTGCCGATAAAAAGGTCATGAAAACAACCATGAAAAAAGACCGCCTGAAAAACTCCAAGCGAAACATGCGGTCATTATAATGAAGTATCGTTTTTTTGCAAGCCGAACTTCAATATTTGAACGGGGCGGGATTTGAGGGGATCAATACATCCATTTCGCATAAACGGTAAATCACGTAAAAAGACTTTCACGCACACGCAAGCATCGATACCGCCAGTGATTACGCAGACACCTTCCGGTTGTGTATCCGTCACACAAAACGCAGCAGGGCGTAATTCTTTTTACCGGTCCGCACGACCATGACTGTTTCGCTCGCTAAATCGCCCAAGCCCAGTACGGCCTCTTTGTCTTCCTTGCGGCAGTTGTTGATGTATGCCCCGCCCTGTTCGATGGTCCGTCGGGCATCGCTTTTCGACTTGGACAGTGTCGATTCGACCATGGCATCAATCAGCGGCAAGCCCGCCTCGAGCCGGATTCGCGGCAGCTCCCGGCTCGGTACATCGGCGAAAATCGAGCCGAGCTGGGCATCGCTGAGCTGGGAGATTTCTCCACCGAAAAAGATTTCCGTGGCCCGGCGAGCCACACCAAGTCCCTCGTCACCATGAACGAGCAGGGTGAATTCGTCCGCGAGCCGCTTCTGGGCGACCCGGCGACCGGGGTCCGTTTGATGTTCCGTCATAACCTCACCGATTTCCAGTGCGTCCAAGTCCGTAAAGACTTTAAGCATTTTTTCCACATCAGCGTCATCGAGGTTGATCCAGTATTGATAAAACTGGTACGGCGGCGTTCGAACCGGGTCGAGCCAGAGGGCACCCGATTCCGTCTTGCCCATTTTATTACCGTCGCTTTTCGTGATCAGGGGACTCGTCAGGCCACAAAGCTGGTCACCGTCCTTGAGCACGCCCACACGCCGTCCGAAATCACAGCCCAGCGTGATGTTGCCCCACTGGTCGCTGCCGCCGATCTGCATTTCGCAGCCATAGGTTTTGTACAGATGCACGAAATCGTAACTCTGCATCAACATGTAGCTGAATTCCGTAAAGCTGAGCCCGGCATCGTCTTTCTCCAGTCGCATTCGAACCGAATCCTTGGCCATCATGACGTTCACCGAAAAATGCTTGCCGACATCTCGGAGGAAGTCAATATAGGAAAACCTGGAAAGCCAGTCATAGTTATTGACCAGCAAAGCCCCTGTGGGCGAATCATCAAATCGCAGGAATTTGCGGATTTGCTTCTCGATTCCTTGAATATTATGTTCGACTTGCTCTTTGGTGATGAGTTTCCGCTCTTCGCTTTTGCCGCTGGGGTCGCCGATGGTTCCCGTTGCGCCACCGGCGAGCGCCACGGGCCGGTGACCGAACTTCTGGAAGCGTCGCAGGTTCATTAGTGGCAGCAGATGCCCGACGTGCAGACTATCCGCCGTAGGATCAAACCCAGCGTAAACGGTTCGCGATTTCGTCATGAGCCAGCCGGGCAAGCCGGCTTCGTCGGTCATCTGATGGATGAGACCACGCCAATTCAGTTCTTGAACAATATCTTTCATGAAAGAATGTCGGTGTAAATCGCCCTGTTTGCCTAGAATTGTTTCTGTCAAACTTTTTTCGAAAAAAAACCAATTTGCCTTTTGGCCTCATAAACCGCAATGCCGACACTAACCGATAGATTCAGACTTCTCGCAATCGGTTGCATGGGAATGGCCACGCACTGTTCGGGAGCCGAGTCAAGGATATGGTCGGGAAGTCCTCGTGACTCGCTGCCGAAGACAAGGACGTCACCCACGGCAAAGTCGACATCCGAGTAGCATTTTACCGCTTTCCGACTGAAGTACCAGCGGCGCCCAGGGAGATTTGAGTTCAGATTGTTCCAATCGTTGTGAATTTGATAATCCAGGAAAGCCCAGTAATCCATACCGGCCCGCTGGAGACGGCGTTGGTCGAGTTGGAAGCCCAATGGCCTGACCAAGTGGAGTTTGGCATCGGCAGCAACGCAGGTTCGACCGATCGCGCCTGTGTTTTCGGGAATTTCCGGCTGGAAGAGGACAATATGAAGTGAGCTCATCGTCGGGATTCAAAACGGATGGTCGGTGATGAGGGAGTGCAACAAATATAACGATACTTTCGCTTGAATATCCGAGATTTGCCGGAAAAGTCAACCTGTTTTGCCTATGTTTTCGGCTGGTTGTGTAAAAAATGCGAAAGATCGCCACAAATTCCGGCGCAAACAAATTTATGATTCAACTGGCACAGATAACATGTCCGATACTACCGTCACAGCCGCGTGTTTGTTGATGCTTTTTCAGACGGTGTCGGCAAAATAGAAATCGATTCACGTACACTGAGGTGGACAAAACCATGTCGCTATCGAAAAAATCATTTTTGACGGGAATCCTGCTTGCAATCGTTGTTGCGATGACCAGCACCGCCATGGCCTTGGACGGAGCCCGTTTTTTCCGCCCGTATCAGCCCGAGGATTTTGGCGGAAAACGTCGCGGACGAGACGGAGTGTACGGGACTCTTCAAGCGATCAACCACGGGGTTTCGGCTCCCAAGGGGAACTACATCGGTGCCACACTGGCAAACGGTGCCAACGACACGCGCTGGGCTTACAGCGGTTCCAAAGAATTTTTGCAAACCAACACGCTGTCGGCTGGCATGTTCGATACCCAGTTCAAATTGGGAACCAGGGCGGAAGTGGGGAGACGTGTCGGACATCACGGCTGGTTGTTCGGCGGACACGGGTTGCCACGGCATGGGCAAACAATCGACACGACCAACGTTAGCATGGTGGTTCGGGACGAAGGCAATTTCACCCTGCGTCCGGCCAACTTGGCCGCCTTGGATTTGGTCGGCTTCGATCTCGGCAACATCACCGTCTGGGAGAACACGCCTTCTGCGGTTACAGGTGGAGGAACGACACACCTGCCCAACACCTACGTTCCCTCCGCCTCTACGATTACCGGCGTGGGTTTCCTTTGGGGATTCTTCCCCTACCACACCCATCCGCCGGGAGGCGTTTCCTGGGATGCCGCCGTGCTCGCCCCGGTTCCGATCACGTTCGGGCAGGCCCGGATTTCGAACTACAGCGAAAACTGGAGCTTGGAACTGATGTACACCTACCGTCCGCATCCGTTCAAATGGGGTAGCATGGAACTCTTGGTGGGCCCCCGGTACTGGGAACTGGATGACCGCTTCCATTTTCTCGGCAAAGGCGCCGCACCGTACACGGGCACCGACGAAGACGACGACGAAGGCACAACCACGTCCCTTATCGATGATCCTTATCCTAACGTCAACGCTCGGGGTGTCGTCAGCATCCTTGCGGAAACCACGGTCAACGCCCGCGGTGTGAACCGAATCATCGGACCGCAGTTCGGAGTCAAATTTTCGCGGCAAAACCGTCGTTGGACCCTCGGTGCCGAAGCTCGGTTCCTGGCCGGTATCAACAACCAGGCGATTCGGACTTCCGGAAACGTTGCCAGCAATCTGTACTGGAACGGCGATTACGGTTACATGACAGGCGGCGGTGACTTGGATGGCAACAACTCGGCCAATGGAGGAGTGGTGTATCCGATTGATCACAACGATGCCACGGCCAGCGATCCCCAGGTTCAGCAGAGCATTTACCCTTGGATTCCCGTCGGATTCAACAGTAGCAACAACTACTACAACCACAAGATGAACAAGA
>JBEBTM010000199.1:0-7792 GCA_040393745.1 Thermogutta terrifontis
GCCCTGTCGGCCTTGCTGCCCTCGACAGCCAGGGACGAGTGGGATGAACGTATTGCTTTCGAAACATATTTCAAGATTCTACGCCCTGGCCAAGAACGGTCTTTGACGGGTATCTTCGAAAAAGTCGACCGTGAGTTCGAACAGTATGCGACGATTATTCAGATTGCCAAACCAAAGAAAATGCTTTTTGACTTTCTGGACGAATAGGGCGTTTCCATGCGGAATTTCTTTTACCGAAACACTTTGTCGCAGGCGTAACCATGGCGATCAATGTCATATGTCCGGGTTGCATGAAACGATTCAAGGTCAGCGACCGGTTCGCGGGCCAGAAAGGACCGTGTCCCAACTGTAACACGGTCATCAATATCCCCAAGGCTTCGGTTAAAATACACGGGGCCGATGATTTCGAATCCGGCGGTCGTTCAGCTACGGGGAAATTGCTGCTCAAACCGATTTCCCGACTTGTCGAGGATTTCAATCCGGTCCATGCCGGAATTGCCGTTGCCGGCGTCGCTTTTGTCTTCCTGCTGGCAACGCTCTTGGGGCGGCTGACCCTATCCATGGGAACCCGCGACGTCCTGGGGGTTTTGGGATTGATCGCCATTGCCTTTCCGATTTCCTTCTTCGGTTACCAGGTTCTACGCAACCGGGAAGAACTTTTTGTCATGACCGGGTTGGATTTATACAAAATGGCGGGCATGGCGGCCGGGATTTATGTCATTTTGTGGTTTCTTTTCGAGGTCATCCTCTGGTACACGGGAGCCAGTGAGTGGAGCGTCTGGATTTATTTCATCCCGGTCGCTTGCCTGGGCATGCTGGCAGCCCACGCCATTTTGGACATCAACGTGGGTAACGCGATGCTGCATCACTTGATTTTCGCCGTATCGGTCATTTTTCTGCGCGGCCTGATGGGCCTCGGTTGGCTCTGGCAGGCCACGGACCCCATACGCCAAAGTACCATCGGGCCGCCACCGATCTTGTGATGTCAGTGGTGATCTAAGATGTAACGTCTCGGCGTTTTTTCATCATGACCGAATCATGCAGGGTGTTAGGGTTGAGCGAAGACATAAAAAAACGCCCGCACCCTAACCGGAGGCAGGCGTTGTCGACCGAATTATCTCAGTCCGAGTCGCTTCAGCGGGCCGGCAACCGAAGTTCGCTACCTTCCTCTGCTTTTTGCGATTGACAAATGGCGTCGTAGATTTCTTTCCTGTGAACAGGAACATCTTTCGGTGCCTCGATTCCCAAACGGACCTTGTCACCGCGTATTTCTACGATGACAATCGTTATATTGTCATTGATAACGACACTTTCGTTCTTTTTTCGGGAGAGTACTAACATGGTGCATTCCTTCTTGACGGCAAAACTTCATGTTGCAGCACGATTGCCTCCTTACGATGGCAACCACGATGATTCCGGTGGCAAAACCGCTTCCAAGCAGGGAGTCCGGACAAAACGCTCGCCGCTCCCGGCAGGAACGCCGATACCCCATTAGGAACCCCTCGATTACTTGACTGTGTAATCATGAGGCCCAGCGGCCCAATCGTCAAATGGTAAACGGTAAAAAAAACGAAAAAAGCAGAATCTTTAGTCTGTTTATAATGATTATGACGAAAAACGGGGCAAATAATCGATACCGGAAAAAAGAAGCGGAAACTTCGCGTCTCCCAGCACTATTAATTATCGCAAGGTTTCGGTTATTGTCAAGGAAAAAAGTTTCCACAATTTTTTGCGAACGTTCCCTATTCGGTGGAATCACCCCGTTCTTAACCGGCTATGCATTCGTCCTGGGGGTGCTTTTTTTTCTTTTTCAGTTCGCTATCATTTATGTTATTCTCCCGTAAACAAATTTCAGTTTCCGTTATTCAATAAGTTTCACCCCTGTCGACCCGTTCTTGAAAACGGTCGGCTCAAGAAAGGACTTAACCGTGTCTAGCCCCTCTGCTGCGAAATTGGACGCCATTTTCAAACCGAAATCCATCGCCGTCATCGGCGCCTCGACCCGTGCCGGAACGGTCGGAAGTGATTTGCTCTTGAACCTGATCAAAGACAAGTTCACGGGCCCCATTTACCCCGTCAATCCGAAAGCCGAGGAAATCCACGGTGTCAAGTGCTACAAGACTCTTTCCGATATTCCGGGCGAAGTCGACCTCGCCGTGTTGATCATTCCCGCGAAAGCCGTCCCGGGCGTTGTCGAGGAAAGTAAAAAGAAAGGCGTCAAGGGGATGGTCATCATCTCCGCCGGTTTCAAGGAAACGGGAGGCGAAGGCGTCCAACGGGAGAAAGAACTCACAGAACAGGTCCGAGCAGCAGGCATTCCGCTGATCGGACCAAACTGTTTAGGGGTCATCAATCCCGATCCGAAATTCAATCTCAATGCTTCATTCGCTGCGAAGATCGCTTTGCCCGGCAAACTGGCGTTCATTTCTCAGAGCGGCGCCCTCTGCACTTCCGTTTTGGACTACGCCGAAGCCCGACAGATCGGTTTCTCGAAATTCGTCAGCTTCGGCAACAAGGCCGACATCAAAGAAACCGACTTGATCGAATACATGGCCAACGATCCCGACACGAACGTCGTTGCCCTGTATTTGGAAGACATCGGTAACGCCCAGGATTTCATCGCCGCCGCGTCCAAGACTTTTTGGGAAAAAGGCAAGCCGGTTCTCTGCCTCAAGTCGGGCCGTTCGGCCGAAGGCGCCAAGGCCGTGAGTTCGCACACCGGTTCGCTGGCCGGTTCCGACGCCGTGTACGAAGCACTGTTCAAACAGTGCGGCGTGCAGCGGGTCAACTCGATTTCCGAGCTCTTTGACTTGGCCGCTCTCTACACCACGCAGCCACTTCCCAAGGGCAATCGCCTGGGCATCATCACAAACGCCGGAGGCCCCGGCATCATGGCGACCGACGCCGCAATGGCCGCCGGTCTGAAATTGGCTCAACTCGACCAGTCGACCAAGGACAAGTTGAAGCCGCCGGTTTTGCCGGAAGCGGCCGCGCTGAACAATCCGGTCGACGTGATCGGCGATGCGCATTGCGACCGTTACGAAGCGGCTGTCGAAGCCGTGATGAACGATCCGAACGTCGATATGGGCGTCGTCGTTCTCACACCGCAATCGATGACCGACACGGACAATATCGGCTCTGCTTTGCCGTCGATCATCAAGAAGATCGGCAAACCGGTCGTCGGAGCCTTCATGGGCGTCGCGGAAGTCGCCGAGGGGGTGAACAATCTTGTCAAGGGAAACGTACCGAACTATGCTTTCCCGGAAGACGCCGTCAAGGCACTCTCGTCGTACGTCAAAATCGCCGACATGAAAAACCTTCCGGATCGCACGTATGTTCAGTATAACGACTGCGACGTTGAAAAGGCGAAGAAAGTCATCGCGGACTTCCTCGGGAGCGACACGGAAAAGTACATGACGCAGGCCGATTGCCGGGCTCTGTTCGAATGTTACAAGCTGCCGCTGCTCAAGAGCGGTATCGCCAAATCGGCCGACGAAGCCGCGGCGATCGTCAAGGGCATCGGTTCGAAAGTCGTGATGAAAGTCATGTCGACCGACGTGAAGCACAAATTCGATGCAGGCGGCGTGCTGCTGAACATCGAAGGCGAAGACGGTGCCCGGAAAGGTTACGACCAGATTTACGCCAACATCGCCAAAAACGAGCCCGGCGCGAAAATTGATGCCATCCTGATCGAACAGATGGCCGACAAGGGCGTCGAAGTGATCGTCGGAGCCAACCGCGACGGCTTGGGACCGCTCATGATGTTCGGTCTCGGTGGAACGTTCGTCGAATTGTTCAAAGACGTTTCGTTCCGACTGGCACCGCTTTGGAAAGTCTCCGCCGACAAGATGATCGAGGAAACCAAGGCGTTCAAGGTTTTGAGTGGTTTTCGCGGCACGGCCAAATGTGATATCGATAAGCTCAAGGACACGATCCTCCGCATGTCGGCCATGGTCGTGAACCACCCGGAAATCGCCGAGTTCGACATCAATCCGCTGATCGTCCACGCCGAAGGCAAAGGCTGCTCGGTCGCCGACAGCCGAGTCCAACTCCGCAAACCGGGCTGCGCCCCGAAATGCTGTGGCGGACACTAAAATCAGAGTGTGGAGCGTCAACGAATGCCAATAACGAGCCGGGGACTGTGTCCCCGGTTTTTTCAATAATTATTCATTAATAAGGAACCCGACCATGACCATACCCTCGCTCAAAGGAACCCGAACGGAAAAGAATCTTTTGACCGACTTCGCCGGGGAATCTCAGGCCCGGAATCGATACACATACTTCGCTGGACAGGCGAAAAAAGACGGTTATGAACATATCGCCGCGATTTTCGAAGAAACCGCCAACCAGGAAAAGGAGCACGCCAAACGCTTCTTTAAATTCCTCGAAGGCGGTAAGGCGGAGATCATCGGCGTCTTTCCCGCCGGCGTGATCGATACGACGAAGGCCAATCTCTTGGCCGCGGCCGAAGGCGAATACGAGGAATGGAACGAACTGTACCCGAAACACGCCGAAATCGCCAAAGCCGAAGGATTCGACGAAATCGCCAAAGTATATAATGCCATTTGTATCGCCGAAAAGCAGCATGAAAAACGCTACCGGGCTTTTCTCAAAAGTCTCGAAGACGGGACGGTTTTCAACCGTTCCGGAGTTACGTGGAGATGCCGGAATTGCGGCTTCGTGAGCGGCGGCGAAAAGGCCCCCGATCTTTGTCCGGCGTGTGCGCACCCGCAGGCTCACTTTGAAATTCTGGCCGAAAACTGGTGATTTCGTTTACCTCCTCCCATTTCCATGGATAGAAAACCGGAGACATTGGACTTCTACGCCAAAACGTGGATCGATTGGGCGGTGGTGCTCATTTCCGGTCCTTTGACTGTGTTTTCACTGGTCATGGGACCGCTTTTTTTGTTCGACATCATCCAATCGAACGATGGACGACCCGGTTATGAAGCAGGTATTCCGATGACCATCATCGGGTGCGTCATCGTTTTACCCGTCTTCATTTTCTTCTTGGCGAAACTGAATAACCGCCGGAGCAAGCCGCTCATTGCCATTTATGCGGAAGGTTTAATCGTTCAGCTTTGGGGAAGGGACTGCTTTAAGAAAGAAATTTCATTATTTGGCCTTCTCTTTTCCCTTCTGACCGGGCTTCCGTATCTGTTTTCCCGCTCGTCCCTGGTACCGTCGAAAAACATCTACAAGCGGGCATTCATTTCTTGGGATGAAATCCAATTTTTCACGGAGGATCACTCTTTGTTCTATTTTACATGGGCGGGCGAGGAATGCCGAAAAATGTTGGGTATGCAACCTGTGGATTTCATTTTTTCCGCCACGACATTCAGCGATCCGCAACGCGTCTCCCGAGCCATTTCTTTCTTTTTGAACGAACCGGAGCATCGAAAGTACCTGCGAAGCTGGAGTTTTGACGGCATGGAGCGTCACGAACGGTTCCAGGAAAGATGATAGCCTCCGCATTTCCGTCTTGTTTGACAGCCTCCAACACCGTTTTCCGAACAACCGATATCATTCATGCTTCGAAAAATTCCCGCGTTCTGGCTTTTTGCGGTTCCCTATTGTCTCATTTGGGCCGTTTTGTGCTTCCTCCTCCAGTCGAATTTCCGGGAAGATATTTTGGAACAATATTTCCTCGGCGATCAATGGGTTCTCGCTTGCGGGAAGCATCCGATGCTTTCCGCCTGGTACCTGAACTTTATCCGGTTCGTGACAGGCAACTCCGAAATCTCGCCTTACCTGGCCACGGAATCGATCAAGTTGGTCCTGCTTTGGGGAATCTGGCAATTGGCCCGCGATTTTTTGAAAGACGAACGGCTGGCCTTCCTGACCGTTTTGGCTTCGGCGAACTATTACTTCCTGAATATCGGGCAACAGGTTTACAATCACGACACCTTCGTCACCCTGTGCTGGGGACTCTCGATCCTGTTCTTTTACCGGGCCCTGCACAAGAACCGTCTTGCCGATTGGGTTCTGACCGGTTTCTGCCTGGGACTTGGATTCCACGCCAAGTATTCCATCGTCCTGCCGATTATCGCCATGCTGCTGTTCATGGCCGTGAATCCGCATGCCCGGCGATATTGGAAAACGCGAGGCCCGTATGTAACGACCGGGATCGCCTTTCTCGTTTTCCTGCCCCACCTTGTTTGGCTCATCCGGAATGATTTCCCGACATTTCACTACGCCGCCGAAACGGCGGGAAGCCGAAAAGTCGTTCCTTACGCCTCCCTGATCTGTCCGCCGGATTTCCTGCTGGGCGTCCTGATGGGCTGGCTTCCCGCCTTGGCAACGCTGATCCCGCTCATCGGTTGGCCTTGGCAGGTTCGGCTTCGTGCGAAATCGACAAAATCGCCGTCCGACCGTTTTCACGAAGCGTTTCTGCTCGTCCTGATCGGAGTTCCCATCGCGATTCATCTCCTGGTCGCCTGCATGGGCCGGTTCCAGCCGGCGCGGTTCGGAATTCCACTCGGACTTTACGTTCCACTTTTGGCGCTCTTAACCCTTAGGCTTCGAACCGATGCCAAAGCGCTTCGCCGAACGCTGATCCTCGGCCTGTTGCTGGTTGCCGCTTTCATGATCGCCTGGTCCGCGAAGAACGTTTATGCGGCCCGGTATGGAAGTCGGCCTTCAGCCAACATGTTTCCCGGCCGGGTTTTGGCCGAAACGGTGGAGCACCTCTGGTCGGATCACTACGGCGACCGACCGTGCCCCTTTGTGACGGATCTGACGGACAAGGTGGGTAATCGACTCGCCGGCGTGGTGAATGTGTACGGAAATGAACATATTACCGTCCACGACGAATGGACGACGCTCGAATCCAGCAATGCGGAAATGAACCGACGCGGCGGAATCGTTCTTTGGAATCTCCGGACCAATAAAACGCTCACGTTTGCCGACGTGCAACAACGTTATCCGAGAGCTCGGCGGCTACCGGATCTGGAGATTTCCTATCCGAAGCCGCTAAGTCCGAAGTTTCCGCCGGAAACGATCGGAATTGCGATCATCCCGCCGGAAGGGATTGGTGATTGAAAAAGAATTGTTGCGAGCATGCATATGCCCGCAACGACCTGCCGTTTCAGGCGATAAGGTGACGAACTGCGGCCCATTCCACGGATTATGCCGCTTATGCCGGGTTCGGCGTTTTCTTTGGTGGTCGAAACTTTTAGAGACGATTCCAATTTGTCCGCCTCTGTTCGTTTCACCCCTCTTTTCCGAGCACCGAACCCTTACGTACCCTTATGAAAAAGGCTGTTTTATTCATCGTCTTCAGCTCACTCGTTTTGCTCCGGGGCGGAAAACTCGCCCACGCAGACGATTGCCATCCCTGCTCACCGATCGCCGCCTGTGATGCGGTCACCTGTGATGACAAAAATTGCATAAAAAAATCCTGTTTAGGCGACTATTTGACCGAGAAAAGCATTTTCGATTGCCCCGCCTTCAATAATCGACTCATCGGCAAGAAATCGAAATCACGAATAACGGTTTATGGCTGGGTTCTGACCGGCATTACGGTCAATAATCACGGCCAGAAGAACCGCTACGACGACAGCGGCACCCACGCATACGGTTACAACCGCCGCCCCGATCGTCCGGGCATGACCGACCAATCGGGCAACTCTTACGTCCTGATGCTCGAACAGCCGTCGGACTGGAAAATGAACCAGCTTTGGCTCGGTGCCAAACGGGATCTGGATGATGATTTCGGTGTCGGGTTCCAAGCCGACTTCGTTTATGGCACCGATGCTCGGTATGCCCGAAACTGGGGCGATCAATCTTTCGA
>JBEBTM010000200.1:0-7782 GCA_040393745.1 Thermogutta terrifontis
CGGCCCGCACGGCATCCTGGAAAATCTCTATGGACATCCGGTGTTGGGCGGCGGCACCACCGATCCGCTCAGTGGAACGTTCGGTTCCGTCACAGCGGGAGGAAACGATGGTACGGAGGATACCTTCCTGATCACATCCTACAGCGGAGCCAATCTCGATTCATCGGCGAGTCCGTATATAGTTGCCGACTTGCTCGGCTATGTCCTGACCGTATCGGGCGTGCCGAACGGTGCTACGGCCAACCAGAAAAAACTCCTCGGAAAAAGCACTTTCCTTCTCGATGCATGCAATGCCGACGGGAAAATGATCTTCGCCCCTTTCCAAGTCGATATTGCCACGGTCGGTGCCCAGGCGACCGCCTTGAACGGCTGTACGTACATTATTAATTCCCCCGCGTTCAGCGGTACCGGGCCGGGCCTCAAACAACCCACGTCCCCGGTAACCGCCCTACTTACCGACGGTGACAGTAAATTGCCCTATGCCCTGCGCCCGAACGTTTTGGCACCGTCCAACAATAACGACCAGGAGTATAAGGATTATCTCGAAAACACGCTTGTCCTGATGAACCCGGACTACACCGCGCCGGATCACCTGAACATGTTCCTCGCTTGGAACGACACGGCCGTAAGTGGCACGAACACCACGATCAACAAGGTCATCCCCTCGTTCCACCGGCCCGGACTGGTTTCCTACTGCAATACAAAACATCCGAACGATAACGAAACTCTGCGCAAGGTCGTGCTGCGTCCGTTGCCGGTCGACCATCCCGACTTCACCGGCAGCAACCCGGCCGCGGCGCTGAGCAACGCCAATTGGAAGGATTTTCTGGTGAACGGTCCCTGGGACGTGGACAGTGACGGTGACGGTGTCGCGGATTCCGTTTGGCTGGATGTCGGTCTGCCCGTCATCACAATCGACGGCACGACCTACAAACGCCTCGTGGCCTACCATGTCCTGGATATGGACGGTCGCCTGAACGTGAATGTCCACGGTAATCTGCAAAACAATCCTTTAACGCCAACCGCACCGGGGACGGACAAGACCGGCCTCAAGACGGCGGGAGCCGGAATGGGAACCGCGGAAATTCGGCTCGATCTCGGCGTGGATGCGCTCGGTGAGACGCTGAATGACAGTGTCCTGAAAGGCCGCTATGGAACCGACGCCCTTCCGGGAACCGGCAGCGACGCCGACAATACACTCAGTCCGTTTCCCGGAATTTCCGGTTACAGTAACACCAACAAGTATTACCCTTGGTGGCGGGACCCGCTCGGAAAACGTATGGGGATCAATCCCCTGGCTTACGGTTATGATGTCGGGGTGAATATTTACGGTTTCGGCGGCGTTCGGCCTGATTTGTGGGGAATTCGGCCGCTCCATTACGACAAATTCGGCAACCGCGATTTCGGTACGAATGACGTCCCTTATTATTCGAACAATCCCTACCTGATGGATCCTTATGCCACGGAAAACGACAAGCCCTTCACAGCCTCGGAACTCCAGTACATGATCCGCTCCGTCGGGGATCTCGACTTTGCCAATCTCGACGTTGGTTGGCGAACGCTCCTGTAATCGCCAAAAAAAAACATTACTAAAATGCCCCGCTCCCTTTTGAATCACCCGACCCGGTGCAGCGACATACGGGCAGCGACTCGATTGGTCGGAAACGACGGTACGAAAAACTATATCGGTCTTTTCCATAAGGCCAAGGAAGTGGTCGGCGGCGGTACAAACGATTTCGCAAAGCTGTACTACCTCCTTCCGGAAGAACTCCGGCGCGGCGAAAAGATCAACGTCAACTGGCTCACGACGAACCCGGTCTGGCCCGATCCGTTGGGATATTACCACAAGGAACTGCTTGCCGAAAAATCGCGTTTTGCCCAGAGCATTTTCTACACGCTGCTCCTTCTCTGCTACGATGAGGTTTATCCCGGTGGCACGCCGGATGCGGAAGCGATCACCCGGTTGGCCCAGTGGTCGGCCAATTTCGTCGACTTCATCGATCCCGACAGCGTGATGACGCCGCTGATTTACAAACAGAATCCGTTTGTCGCGGGTGCCGTTTACGACAACAAGCAGGACATCGACAAGCTGTTGGGTACCGCGGCTTTCACACTCCCCACCGGTTGTGAGATTGTTTGGGGCATGGAAAAACCCGGTGTGGCTATGACGGAAACCATGGGGATGCACAACCGCCGCGTGGCCAATGCCGTGACGGCGAAAAATTTACCGTGCAGTAATAATCCGAGTGCAGAAGACACGAAATGCCAATTTCACCGCGACCAGGTATGCAACAGCTGTGATGCGCACGACAAGGTTTACAATCAGGTCATGATCCCCCAGGGTTCGACATTCGTCGAGCTCTATCGAAACGACGATTCGCTCCGGAGTGGTTACACTTATGACTTGTACGAACCGGACGGCGTGCTTGATCTGGCACAACGTATCGAGGATAACGGTGTCATTAATGGCTCGTCGAGCGACTTCGATTACGTGTGGCGTATCGCGGCCGGTCCGAAGACATGCAGCGCCCCAAGTTTCAAGTGGAGCGACACGGGTCGCACGAATACAAACGACGCCCTGTACCAAACCACTCAAGGGACCGATAAACGCACGTATTCCATGCAGACGGCCCAGTGGCCCGGTGACGCGGCCGTTGGAAACCAGATTGTTCCCGAACGAATCGTTTGGTTTGGAACTCAGTTGCCCACGCCTGACGGCGTATCGGCGGCGGATCTTCAAGGTTATTCCTACTACAACAGGACTAGTACCACAAATAGTCTCGTATTGTCGGACAACGAGTACCTCGTCATCGGACCCCGGGAGTCAACCACGTTGGAATCCGCCGAAGCAGATGGAATAGGCACGCCGTTCGGAACGCCGACGAAATCAGTGACGCTGAGCGGCATGGGTTCGAGGCAAATCGTTGCGGCTGCCGATCTCCCGTCAGGGTGGACGGCCGCGGCCGATGAGATTCCCCACATCGGATTCAATGTCTCCGAACCGATACCGGGCGGTTCCTACTATCCGCAACCGACGGTTGCTGCCGCAAGCGGATTGAATGAAGCTTATCCCAACTCGAACGGCGATCCTCGGAGCTTGGATGCCTCCGAAGCGGATTTGCACTGTTTCGGTACGCTTCCGGCTTACAGTACGCTATTCCTGCAGCGTCTTGCCGACCCGTTGCGCAGGCACGATCCCGTGAAAAACCCGTACATTACGGTCGATTGGAATATGGTGGATCTCCATGTTTATAACAGCGAGACGGCCAAAGCGGAACCGATCAAGGATGGCGGAGCTGCCCAAGTGCCCATTGAAGAGGAGCAGATTTCGGATACCACCAAGGCCATAAAACTCAATGGAAACTCCAAGAAGATCGCTTTCGGTTCACGCCAGTGGGGACGGGACAACCCGGCCAATGCGTTAGTGGAATACCCGAATCTTTGGAATCGTGTTTATGATGATTCGCAACCGGCCGCGACAACGACGGCAAAGGACTTGGCCGGATTGGCGGTCACCGAAACGACGATCACCGGATCGACCATGCCTTCCCCCATGACAACCTTCGGGGCGGTCAACGATTATCAACCGACCGCGTTGGATGGTAAGCCTTTCCTCCATTTCCCCTGGCACGACGGTCCGCTGAATAATTCGCGGGAAGTCATGATGATCCCGACCTGTTCGGCATCTCGCTTCGGGGTTGAATTTTCCGATACGGTTACCCAGCAGAAGGCAACGGGTTCCAGCGTGGACGGATCCGGTATGCGGTTTTTCAGTTCTTCGTCCAATGTGGGACCCTACCTGAATTTTTACTCGAGCGATTCTTTGCCGCTCACGCGTTTCCTGGATCTCATCCGGGTTCCTTCGCGGTTCAACGGAACCATTCGCGCCTGGACCGAGCCGGACACGATCAATAGCGTCCAATATGTCAATCGCCCGGTCTACACGATGCGGGAGCCGGGCAAGATCAATATCAACACCGCCGACGAAGCCGCTTGGGAGGCGCTTCGGGGCAATGTGGACACGACGAAATGGCCTAATTACACCGCCCTGCAAACAAAGCGCGGAAGTAACGGCTCGGCGAGCTTGGATGTCGATTTCCAAACGCCTTTCCGTTCTCCGCAAGCGGTAAACGTGGTGCCCGTTGACACTTGGGTTCGTACCGCCCAGACGCAAACGGGACTTCTGGATGAAACCACGGCTTTCATTCCCCGCAATTCCGAGGCGCTGGTCACAAGCGATCCCGAGTTGAACCCCTATACCGCCGTGGAAAATACGATGCGAATGGGCGATCTGGTCACGACCCGCTCGAACGTCTTCGCCGTATGGGTTACCGTCGGGTATTTCAAAGCGGATCAATACGCAACGGCCGCTGCAGCAAAAGCTGCTTACGGTACCCAGTTGAATCATATTCCTAACAACGACGATTACTTCAGAGCCGTGTATCCCGATGGTTACATCCTTGGGGCCGAACGCGGGCTCAGTGACGGGACCGTGAAGCGGCATCGGGCGTTTTATCTCATTGATCGAAGCACCCCGGTCGGCTTCCGCCGAGGCGATGCGACGCTCAATTACGAGGACGTCATTGTCGATAAAACGATCCTGGAATAACGGCCGCCACAACAAGAGCAATAAGAGCCGGAAGTGAAACGCAGCGCAGATTCCGGGAAGAGTGCTTTTTGGTTCGCAACCCCCAAATTGCGCTGCGCTTCATTTGGGGCTCTTTTTATTAAAGTTACACATATTCATGGAAAAAATCATTATCATCGGCAGCGGTCCCGCCGGTTGGACTGCCGCCGTTTACGCTGCTCGGGCTTCTCTCTCCCCTTTGGTTGTCGAAGGCGCTCTCACGCAGGAAAACCAGGAAAAAGGCAGGCTCCCCATGGGTCAGCTTGCCACGACAACCGAAGTTGAAAATTTCCCCGGCTTTCCAGCGGGCGATCTGTCCGGATTCATCGGTACCGCCATTCCCGAAAGCCGACGTGTCATGCTTAATCCCCGTGAGGGCGGTTCGCATCCGGTCACGGGGCCCGAGTTGGTCGAACTCATCCGGGCCCAGGCCGTTTCTTTCGGTACTCGCATCGTGTCCGACGATGTGGTCGACGTCGATTTCGCCGCCTCGCCG
Source organism: Thermogutta terrifontis (assembly GCA_040393745.1). GTDB lineage: Bacteria > Planctomycetota > Planctomycetia > Pirellulales > Thermoguttaceae > WRKP01. The sequence continues at coordinate 5,124 of JBEBTM010000200.1, forward strand.
TTCAAACTCATTGGCGCGACGGGTAATGTTTACGAAACGAAAACCGTGATCGTCGCCACGGGGGCCAGCGCCCGGTATCTCGGTTTGGCATCGGAAACCCGATTCAAAAACCGGGGCGTGAGTGCCTGTGCCGTTTGCGACGGGGCTTTGCCGCGATATCGTGACAAACCCATTGCCGTGGTCGGCGGCGGTGATACGGCCGTGGAAGAAGCGGAATACCTTGCGAAATACGGCTCGAAAGTTTACATGATCCATCGTCGGGACCAGCTCCGGGCATCGAAAATCCTCGCGGCCCGGGCCGACGCGAATCCTAAAATCGAGATTCTCTGGAACCGGACCGTGGCTGAAATCCTGGGCGATGACAAGCAAGGCGTGACCGGCATCCGGCTCGACAGCACGATCGGTGAATCGCCGCTTTCGTTGGACGTCTCCGGCGTCTTCATGGCCATCGGGCATAACCCGAATGTCGAATTCCTGCACGGTAAAATCGCTCTCACGGAAAACGGTTATCTCGCCCGTCCCCATGGTTTTCGTTCGGAAACGAGCGTGCCCGGCGTTTTTGCGGCCGGGGACGTCGCCGACGAGCACTACCGCCAGGCGATCACCGCCGCGGGTTCGGGCTGCATGGCTGCCCTGGATGCCGAACGGTACATTACTGCCACGGGAGACTGAACCGAACCATGGAAGCGGAATGGATCGCCCGGCTTCGCAAACGTGCGGATTCGCAATTTTTGGGTGACGACGCCGCCGTGTTGGGAAGCCGGCTCGCATCGGTGGATCTGCTCACCGAAGGCGTCGACTTTCTGCTCGCCGAAACGGAACCGGAGCTTATCGGACGAAAAGCTCTTGCCGTGAACCTGAGCGACATGGCCGCAATGGCGGGCGTACCCACGGAGATTCTCGTCGCGTTCGTGTCGCCCCGGAAGAGCGGAGTGGAACTTGCCGAACGTCTTTATGCGGGCATGACGCCATTGTTGGAAAAGTACAATGTCCGAATTGCCGGCGGGGATACGAATACCTGGGATGGCGGTCTCGTTTTATCGATTACGATACTCGGCGATGTCACGCCGCGAGGTCCGCTTCGGCGTAGCGGCGGCAAGCCGGGCGACCGTTTGCTCGTCACGGGTCCGCTCGGGGGCAGTTTTTTGAAGCGACAATTCACGTTCGAACCCCGGGTGTTCGAGTCGATTTACTTGCACGAGAACTTCGATGTCCACGCCGGTATTGATATCAGCGACGGCCTTTCGCTTGATTTACACCGTTTGGCCGTGGAAAGCAAGCTCGGGGCGACGTTGATCCGGGCTGCGATTCCCGTTGCCGGAGACGCCGAAATCCGGTCCGGACAGACGGGCCGGCCCGCGGTGGAGCATGCCTTGTCGGACGGCGAGGATTTCGAATTGCTTTTGGCCGTGAATCCGACGGACGCGGAAATCTTGATTCGTGCACAGCCGCTACGGGAGAAATTCGCCATGACGCTCTTTGATATCGGCACGTTGGACACGGAGCCGGGCCTGCGGCTTCAAATGCCGAACGGAAACATCGAGCCGCTCGCTCCCGGCGGATTTTGGCACGATTAACCGGACACCCCGTCACGCAAAAGGATCTTCTACGGTTTGGTCGTCTTTCGAAGCGGTTCGCGGGGTGCCCTCCGGCATTTCCGGGTCGGGGATTCCCAGAGGCAAAGGACGAACCAGGACGTTGATGCCGTCGACACGTACCACGATCAATTCATCGCCCGGCTCCATGGATTCGGTCTCGCTCACCGCGTTGACCCGGCGACCATCGACTTCGATGAGCCCGCTGAGCATCATTTTACTTCGTGCCACTCCACGTTTACCGACCAGTCGTTTCAGGGCCAAGAGGTTTTCATCGGGTTGCAAGGCGGGATCGTCTTAGGGATCGGACAGGATTCGCCGCCCCAATCGGGATCGTGGCCACCAATTGAAGAAGTACCAAAGAAGGACAGGCACACCGACCAGGGTTCCGAGCATGTAAATCACTCCGACCATGGGACTGCTCTGGAACGCGAATACGACGCTACCGATCAGTGACGCCGCCGCCAAAAAAGCCATGAGCCCACCGGAAGGCAGGATGAGCTCCAGCGTTGCGAAAAAAACCGCCAAGACGAGGCAGGCGATCATCCAAATCCAAGGTTCGACCATAATGAGCGGGAAGGTTGATAGTGAACGAGCAAACCAGTGAGCCGATGTCCGTTCTCGCCTCTCCCGAATAATTTACACGATGATGGCGCCCGTTTCAAGCTTGGCTAAACGGAGGGGACCTTGCGGCGGCCTGAAATGATGACCGGGAACCGGGGATTTTCCGACGAATAGAGCTTCCAGGGCTCGTTTTTCGGCGTGGGGAGCGGGACGGTTTTCCAGTCGGTCCGCTCTTGAGCTTCCTCGCCGGTTTCAATGTCGAAGAGTTGGCCCGAGCTTGTCTGATAGCGGTCGGGATGGCTTGAAAACAGGCTCCAAATGTTGACTTCGTCTTTCATGAAACTTCGAATTTTTCGGCCTGTAGCGATTTCATACAAATCCGTCGAATCATCGCCCCGTTCGTTGCGAATGGCACAATAACGCCCTTCGGGTTGCAGGCGGGCGGTCAGTCCGTGGAAACTTCGAACCTGCCACTGGATTTTACCGTCTTTCTGGACATA
>JBEBTM010000201.1:0-7766 GCA_040393745.1 Thermogutta terrifontis
GTTCGAGCAGGACATGGAATCGACCGTCGATCCAAACGAGGCCACGTTGATCGTCCTGCAAATCGACAACTTCGGCCAAGCCTTTCAACTTGCCGGAGAAAATGATTTCTTCGAGTTTCGGGTGCGATAGCCATGGCAGGAGTTGTGACACGACATCGACCCGGTGTTTGCCGAAGGGGTCGAAAAACGTGTATTTACCGGGTTTCAAGACTTCCTTGAATTCGTCCTCGACAAAATGCAGGCCATATTCACGGACGCCGATTTTGTACTCTTTCCGGAACAGGCACTTCGTTTTCATCGCCATGGTAGTCTCGTCGGTGTTTGCATAACGTCGTTTCGATATTCCGATACGCCGGGGAAATTGGTTGAAAATACAACCGCCGGACAAATTTTCTCCTTTTTCGATTCTCCCGATCCGGTCGCGGAGTGGACCTGAGATTCGATATACTTCGCTCGAAAAGACCCTTTGAATGTCCCGTTTACCAAAGTCGAAACTTCGGCTTCTTGAAACATTCATCGGGAATTTTGAAGCAGAGAATCATCGAATCGGTATCTGCCCACTGCAAGGCTTTGTTCACAAGGGTCGTCACAACATTTTCGACATACCGAAATCGGTCTGCTTTCAATGGAGCTTCAACACGCGAATCGTCAAAATCGGTCCTCCGTCCGGCGGCCACTGGTGCCGTTTCTATACGGTGGAAGTCTTTCCTTCCTGTCTTCGACGGGAGTCGAACCCGTGACTCTCAGATTAACAATCTGATGCTCTACCACTGAGCTACTCGCTCGTCCTTTTGGCGACACCGCATGGGAACACGCCCGGTTTATCACGTCGGCTCAACCGAACGAGCCTGCGGCAGAACAAGCGGACTGTTTATAGCTTGCGAAACCGGTCCTGTCAAGATTTTTTCACTGGAAAACAATTCCATGCGTACCGCAAAACTTTGTGGGTTGTTGCTTTACCAAAACTCGCAAGGGTGTTTTTGCCGCCCGCTTCCGTCCGTTTCCATTCGTTTCGCATTGTGGCGGTTCCGTGTCGGTACTTGCATGTGCTGTGAAATACCCTTATTTCAACATTTTCCGGAGACGATCCTGGTAAAGCGTCGCTTCGGGGGCAAGGCGGATGGCCTCGGCAAGCGTTTCGATGGATTTTTTGTACTGTTTTTCAGCGTGATAGATCCTGGCCAGGCCGTCCAGGTATTCCGGCGTCTGCGGTTTGAGGCGGAGGGCGAGTCGGGCCATTTCGACCGCCGAAACGGATACTTCCGGTTCTTCCATGAGCAACATTGCGGCGTTGAAACAGGCGGTATCCGTAGGACAGGACAAGTTATTCATGGCCGTGAGTTGGTTTTTCAAAGCCTGCGTGATCCGCAGCGTCGTTTCATCGCGAATCGGCTGCGTAACTTCCGGGGCATTTCGTTCGTAAAATCGCTGGAGGATCAGGAGGGAACCGTTTTCGTACTCCGCTCTCTTTCCTTCGGCAAGGCATTTTTCGACGGCCTTCCAATCGCCCTTGGCAGCGGCGAGATAACCTTGGAGTACGGCGATTCGAGCCTTGCAACCGACGGCAATCGCATCACGATCCCCGTTCATTTTCGTGTATTCCGGCCGCGTCGCGGATTCCAGTCTTTCCTCCCACGCTTTCGTCGCGGCTTCCTAATCGTTCATCAAACGATAACATTCGGCCAGGTCCGCACCGGCCAAGACGCGCAACAGGGCGTCACCTTCATCGATAGTGATACGTAAATGATTCAAGGACCAGGCGAGCCGGTATCGCCATTTCAGGGCCAGACCCACGGTGTAATGATCAAAATTTTTACGTTCTTCGTTGACGATGGCAATCAGGAGAGAGTGGTCGGCCGGATACGGGGCCGATTGAACGGCGACAGCCTCGGCGACAATTCGATCCCGGGCTTCCGTTTCACCGATGACATCGAGCATTTCGGCCATGGCGTAAAAGAACAAAATATCAATCCAATGACCTTTTTTGAAAACGCTGAATTCCGGATCTTCCTGGAATGCTTTCATCCGCTGAAGCAGGTCGAGCGTGCGGCCGCGGAGTGCGTCCGTTATCGGCAGAGTCGGAATTTCAAGCATCGTCGCCGATTCTCGCGCATTTCGAAGGGCGCCGTTCCAGGCGGTTTCACTGAGTTCGTCGAATTCGCAGCGAAGTTTGGCATAATCCGAAAGCAGGCGGAGCGGTTCGGTGGGGCCCGGCTCGGCAAAGGTTTCCGCGATGTGACGGTACCAGACGCGACCGTTGTCCAAGGATTCCGGTGGCGAGGCGATCAGGGCCTTGATCGCCTCGATTTGCAGCGGACGATCTTTTTCGAACCGGGCCAAGTGAATCAGGAAAGCCAAGCCAAGCCCGCCTGGATATTCTTTCGGGTGGGCGAATAATCGGAGGTAAGATGCCTTTTGAAAAGGGATCTCGGCTTTGGAATAATGCTCGGCCGCGTAATCGCGGGGGCCCCGATAAACCGTTTCGAGGCGGGAGAGCAAGAATTCCGCCCTGGCCGCGATTTCAGGGTCGGGTCCGACTTTCGCCTCTTCGAGATCGGCAAATGCGGCGATTCCGATTTGAAAAAGCAGGGCCTCGCTCTGTTGGCGAACGACGAAATCTTCGTCACCCAGCTTATTGACCAATTCTCGGATCATTTTTTTTCGTTCATCCGCAGACGCCCCCGGTTCATTGGCTCCAAGAGACGAAAAACTCGACAGAGCAAGGACGCAAATTAAAAGACGAGAAAACATGGAACGTGAAACGCTGAAGTGATGAATTCGGACGAAACAGAGAAACGGATCGGCGTCGAAACCGGCATGGAACTTACTATCGAAAGCCTCATTCTCGCAAACGCGGCGAAATTTGTCAAGAAACGCGAAAACATGGAAGTTTGCCATGTCCGCCGTGCCGACGGAGAAAACGTGCTTTCCGGCTTTGCTTCCTTAAACCTGTCCGCCACCTTCGCCCTGGGAGCCATCGATGTGAATGCGTATCATTTCTGTTTAATCATCCGCCTTATCGCCGTCTTTGATGACGAAGGTGGCTTTCAATCGGGCTACTTCACTTGCAAGACCGGCCAGTTTCACACTTCTCAGTACTTCGTCGAAATCTTTATACGCCGCCGGGGCTTCGTCCAGTGGATAGCGTCGGCAGTTCGTCAAAATATCATCGTCTTCCATTTCCCGGTCCACGGTCTGTTGGTCGAGAACCCGGCAGGCGTTTTTTCGTCCGAGAACCCGACCCGCCCCGTGGTTGATGCTGTAGGCCGAAAGTGTCGCGCCGGGTTCGCCGACCATTACGGCACTGCCGCCGCGCGGGTTGCCCGGCAAGAGGATCGGATGGCCCGTCGTTTCGAACGGGGTCACCTTCAAGGCATGGTGTCCCGCCGGAAAAGCCCGGGTCGCGCCCTTGCGATGCACCAGAACGGATTTATCGTTCCAGTTTTCCCGTCGGACGATGTTGTGGCTGATCAAATACACGAAATTCGCCTCCACGCCGGGAAAAACTTCCCGAAAAGCCTCCAAAACCAGGGCGTTGATGAGAAGATGATTCACCGTGGCGAAATTCGCACCGAGGGCCATGTCGTCCAAATAGTCGTTCGCTTCATGGGAACCGATGGGAGCATATACCAAGTCTCGATCTCCGCCGGGATAGGGCGTTCCCCATTGATTGAATTTTCGACGCAAAATATTGAACTGTTCGGTCGCCAAAATGTTACCGAAGCCACGCGAACCGCAATGCGAGAGGAACGCGACGTGACCGTCCTTGAGCCCGAACACTTCGGCGCAGGTTTTCGCCTTTTCCGTTTCGCCGACGGATACGATTTCGCATTCCCCAAAGTGGTTGCCGCCGCCGTAGGAACCGAACTGCGTCATTTTCTCGCCGAAATTGCTCAGGTATTTTTCCTTGAGAATCTTCTCGAGCCGCTTTTCAAGGGCTTCGGTCGTTTTATCGTGACCGTAATTGATCGCATATTCACATCGCTCGGTCCAGTCGAAGGGAATGCCGAACTGTTCACAAACGGATTCACTCGCGCCTTCGATCACGGCCCGTTTCGGCAAGTCTTTCAGGAAATTCCGACCTTTCCGTACACTTCGTTGCCCGGCACCAGGCCCGGTCGGCGTTCGGTCGCAGATGGCATTGATCAAGGCCCGGCGCACTCGACGGTCATGGATTTCCTCGGCGGGTAGATCGAATTGCAGGAGCGACATGGAGCACTTGATGTCCACGCCGACCGGACCGGGGTAGACATGCGTGGGCGAGACCATGACGCAACCGATGGGAGCCCCGTACCCGCAATGAGCGTCGGGGTTCAGTATCACGTCCGTCACGCCGGGGCCGATGCGGGAGTTGATCGCCTGTTGCAGCGTTTTCGTGTCGAAGGTTTCGCGGATCGCCTCGGTCCCGATCACGGGAATCGGCGGGCAAACATCGCTGACAAGTTTTGAAATCGCTTCGTTTTCAGTGGAAATCAGTTGCATGGTTATCAGCGGAGTGTCTCGGAGAAATCGTGAAGGAACGTCATTGAGATTTTTCACGCTCACGACTCTCGCGACATGGCTCGTTTCATTTCCGCGACAGCTTCCTTGAGGCCGACCATCAGGGCTCTTGAGACGATGGAATGACCGATGTTCAGTTCGAGCATTCGGGGAATTCGCGCAATCGGCAGCACATTGTGATAGGTCAGGCCGTGCCCCGCATGGAGCCGTAAACTGGCGAGATAGACCGCTTCGCCGGCGCTGAGAATCCGGGCCAGCTCCCGGTTTCGCTCCTCTTCCGTCGCCGCCAGGGCATACTGGCCCGTGTGGATTTCAATGGCCCGACAGCCCGTGGCAATACCCGCCTCGATTTGCTTACGATCAGGGTCCAGGAACAAACTGACCGCAATGCCCTGGTCCTGCATCCGCCGGACAATCTTCGTCACTGTGTCCTGTTGACCGGCCACGTCGAGTCCGCCTTCGGTTGTGACTTCCTCCCGGCGTTCGGGCACCAGGGTTGCCTGATCCGGCTTGACACGACAGGCAAAGTCCACGATCTCATCGACACAAGCCATTTCAAGGTTGAGCTTGCAACGGACCGTCTCCCGGAGCAAAAGGACATCGCGGTCCTGAATATGCCGCCGATCTTCGCGCAGATGGACGGTGATACCATCGGCTCCGCCGAGTTCAGCCAAGGCGGCCGCCCAAACGGGATCGGGCTCCACTGTTCTGCGTGCCTGCCGCACCGTGGCGATATGGTCGATATTGACTCCCAGTTCGATCATGATTTTTCAGGGGGGGATGAATCGGGGTTGAGGAAACGAGACCAGGTTGACATGGGCCGCCGCTTTCGTCATAATCGTGGAAATCATGTAAAATACGGCAGCGTTTTCGGCATTATGCCCGTATTCCGGCAGTTGTCAAGCGCCTGATTCCCGTCTCCATCGCAACCAAATCCATGTCCACTCAACGAACCGCTTGCCTTCTTGGAGCCGGGGCTGTTTTGCTCCTCCTCCTGCTTATTCCGTTTTTTTCCACATCGCCGGTCGGGGCTCAGTCAACGGCACCGGAAACGGCGCTGGACAATAAAATTCAGCTTTTCTTCGACACTTTGTCCAAGGGAAACACGGAAAAGGCGGTAACCGACCTATTTCGCAATAGTCCCATGGTGTTCGGCCACGAGAGCATGGCGGAAACGACCGAAAAAATTGACGCCGTCTGGAAAGAATTCGGAGAATATAAGGGGTTCGACTGGATCGACACAAAAACCGTCGGGAACGATTTGGTGATCGTGCGCTACCTGATGAAATGCGAAAAACACCCGATCATCTGGACGTTCACATTTTACCGGACGTCGCCGCCGGGAATGACTTCGGATCTCACTTATTCCTGGAAAGTAATCGGAGCCCGCTTCGATGTCGACTTGGAAGTTTTGCTGTTATCGAAGTAAGGCTTTCACCTGTATGGGTTTTCGTGCCGTTTGTGGCCGTTACGTCGGCGTGTAACCTGTTCATGATGTTTGAACTACGAAAAAAATAACCGCTTTGTACGGGTTTGGGATATAAAAATGCCTCGATTTCTGGCAATAGACTGGGACGAATCCGAATGCCGCTATGTTTTGGCGACGCTCCAAAAGGGAACATGGGGGGTCCAGAAGGTCGGTGCCGTTTCTCTCGCCGAGGGACCGGATTCGGAAGAAGCCGGGGAAAATGAGAATCCCGCGCCAAGATCTCAGGTCGGACGGCTCGCGGTCGTAACCACCGTCCTCAAGGGCGTTTTGAAAGAACAGCGTATCGAGTCCGCTCCGCTCCTGCTCAACTTGGGCCGGAACCAGGTCGAAATGTTCTACCTGACGTTGCCCTCGTCACCGGAGGCGGAAGTGCCGGGCATGCTGAAAAACCAGCTTCTGCGTGAGTCGCCGGGGTTTTCCGAATACGATCCGCTTGATTTCCTGATTCTCAACGATGCTGGGGACGACAGTTTGCGCTTGCTCGCGCTGACGATGCCCCTTCATGCCCGTCAAACGCTGCTCAGTTCCTTTCGAAGTATCGGTCGTTCGCCCCAACGGATCGGAGTCCGGCCTTTATCGGCCGCGCAGCTGATTGTCCGATCCGAATTGGCTCCCGACCAGTTTGAGCCCGGTTTGATCGTCGATCTCGTCGGAAGCGAAGTCGATCTTATTCTCTTGGAAGGCAGCCGCGTCGTGTCGGTTCGTTCCTTGCGATTACCGGACGGATTGACCCTGTCGGAGTCTTTCGACCGGATTGCGGACGAACTGGAACGGAGTGTCATGATCGCCGCCGAGGGAGTTTCCTCGGGATCGATCAAAAAGCTTTTTCTCTTCGGTACGGAAGAGGATTGGTCGCCACTGACGGGACGGTTGATCCAAAGTCGCCCTTGGGAAATCACGGTGGTCGATCCGTTTCATCTACCGGGTTTTTCCGTATCCGACGTCCCCGAGTCGCCCGGTCGTTTCGCCTCCCTGCTCGGACTTCTGGCGGACCAACAGAACCAAACCCGGGACAGTATCGACCTGCTCCACCCGAAAGAGGCACCGAAGCCGACCAATTATCTTCGGGCTGTTTTGATGGCCGCGGTTCTTTTGATCGTTTGCGGGTTCGGCCTGTTTCATTGGAATCAAGGAGTGATTACCGGCATGGAGGAAGAGCGGGCTCGGTTGGAAAAAGAGTACAAAGAAGCCTATGCGGGCTATCAACAGGCTTACCCGATCTACGCTGTGCTCCAGGGGGCTCAGAACTGGGACGCCAACGGCGTGGCTTGGCTTGATGAACTGTACGATCTTTCTCTCGTTTTGCCCGGCGAACAGGATTTGGTCCTTTCACAGATATCCTTCACCGGTTTGACCGGCGGCCAGTATCGGGGCGTCATTAGCTTGAGCGGTATGGTTCGTGATCCGGCCATTTTGACCCCATTGCGTCAGACGCTCGAGTCACAAGGCCGCTATCGCATGCAATCTCCAAGAGTGACCGTCAACCCCGCCGGCGGAGGCTACCCCGCACGTTTCGTGACCGAGATATATCGCACGAACCGGTGAGGCTTCGATCATCGATCGTCCTTAAATCCATGCTCCGATGTCGTTGTATTCGGCATTTTTTTCCGGCTGCTTCGGATGGTAGAACACGCAGCATGGTTTCCCGTCTTTGCGATGTTCAATGTGTTCCAACGGGGCGCCGATGATCATTCGGGTACTATGGAGATCGATCTTGCACAGACTTCCCGTGCTGTCCCGGGGCGAGGCAAAAGGGCAGCTTCGCATGTGCAACTCC